>CALYSG010000130.1 GCA_945485605.1 uncultured Clostridia bacterium | reverse complement strand
ACACTTCTGCGGCGGCGCAGGTTCTTTGAAAACTTCACAACAAGGTATATAATGCAGGGGATCCCCACAGCAAATATCAGACACTCCATTATATAATAGACAATGCTCATCTGAGGCTCACGGAAACGGTCCGCAATATACGACTGCATTACCGACGTGAAATTCTGTGCAAAATGTATCAGCATGCCGCAATAGATCGATCCTGTCTCACAGGCGACCCAGCCGAGGAATATTCCTCCTATCGTGGTATAGAAAAACTGTGAAAAGTTCGAATGCATAAGCCCGAACAAAACTCCGCTTATGAGTATCGCAGGCACTTTCCCGAATTTAAGAAGGCTGTGCATTATCGCGCCGCGGAAGAGAAATTCTTCACATATTGCCGGCACTATCGCGATAACTATAAAATACAGAATAAATGTATAATTGTCAGACTGACGAATGCTTTCGGTTACCTCTTGCGTTTCATTAAAAAAAGGAAACAGAAAAGAATTTATATATGCCATAGCGGTCATGAACGCAATACCGGCAAATATATATACCGCCGAATTAACGGGGATCTTTCTCTCAAGAGGTTTTTTGACAATATCCTTTCCGCACATGGCACCGAGTATGAGAGCGGACACCATAAACGACGCGAGATACATAAATCCGTAAATAAGCTGAGTTAAAACGTTAGCACCGATCTCACCGACAAGCTCGGGCAGAAATAAGCTGAATATCATATATACCGTTGAAGTAATATCGAAAAGTACAATGAATATCAGCATTGTTATACCTATTTTAAGCATAACGCTCCTGAATTTTTTCTCGTTTTCCTTCATTCCCGCGTCTCACCTTTCTTTCTCTTCTCTTTAATTGCAAATACTGCATCGGTCACCGCGATACCCGCGACAAAAAGCGCAGACAGCATAACCCAGATGTCTCCAACCGCCGAATAAAGCGTTCTGTCGCTTCGCGGTCGTACACTTTCCACAGCGTATCCGTCAACGAGAGGTTCTATCTCTGCAATCGCCCTTCCGGTCGGGGAGATTATCGCCGAAATCCCCGTATTTGCGGCGCGCAAAACATATCTGCCGGCTTCGACGGCGCGTAGCTTCGCCTGCGCCTCGTGCATATATACCGCCGCGGAGTCTGAAAACCATGAATCATTTGTCTCTATCGCGATAAGCTCCGCACCGTCGTTGACCGATCCTCGGATAAGCTCCGCAAATATCGAGTCAAAGCAGATCGCAGATCCTATCTTATACTCTCCGGTATCAAACACCGCCGGATCTTCGCCGGGCGTAAAATCGTTGTCAAGCATCCCTATATCGGAAAGAGGAGGATAAATCGCCGTAAAAAGATCTCTCCACGGAACATATTCACCGAACGGCACGAGATGACGCTTCGAGTAATAGTTTTCCATATGAAGTTCACCGTCAGGCGTTACGGCGACGATGATATTGCGTTGACATTCGTTTTCATCTTTTGTCATAGTGCCTACGAGAATCGTAACCGAGTTCTTCTTCGCCGTTTCCGACAGCAGGTTTCGTATCTTCGCGTTATTTTCAATATAGACCGGGAACACCGTCTCGGGAATGACGACAAGCTCCGCTCCGTCGGCGGCAGCTTTCTCTATCAGCCCTATGTACTTCTCTTCTGTTCTTTCATACCAATCAAAGCCCCATTTTTCGGTGCTCGAAATGTTCCCCTGAATGACCGCGGCTTTTATCTCGCGACTTCCGTTCTCCTTAATGCCGTCGGTCAGGAGTGCCACCGCTCCGAAGACGGTGTTGAAAATGAATATCCCGGCGCCGACGGCAGCAAAAATCCTCTTTTTAACCGGTGAAAGCAGAGCGCAGGCAACGAAAAAGTTCACAGCGACTATAAGGAAGGTAAGGAAACAGCTTCCGAACAGCGATACCGACTGAAATTCGGGAAGCATTTTTGTCTGGCTTATCGAAAGCCTTGCCCACGGCACACCGAACCAAAACAGCGTCTGACTCCACTCGCCGACCGCCCACAGAGCCGCCGCGGAAAGCGGAAGCAGGCACGGCACGCGCTCCGCAACCCTTCCCCTTCCGATCAGCGCGGTCAGCGGAAAAAGGAATGCAAAGCTGACAGATTGGACGAGAGGTATTCCGAGCACTGCAAGAAGGATTATAGGTATCACCTGCGCCGGAGTAAGCCCCGTAAAGCTCATCGGATACATTGAGAAAAACCAATGCCACGATGTAACGAAATAGCACATAAAAAAGAACAGCCCGTAGAAGTATATGCTTATAAATCGGTGATTTTCACTTTTTAAAAGCTTCAGAAGCACGACTGCAGCCGGGATAAGCGAGATCCACGCGAAAAGACCGATCAGCGGGAAGCAAACAGTCAGTCCGGAAATCACTCCCGATAGCGCAAGCATAAAAAAGCGCATATATTTTTTATCGGCAAGCTCAGTTATCTTTCCCATATCCGAAATCCCCGCAAAACCATATCTGCCCAACCGGAACGGTAAATTCTCTTCCGTTTATCGGCTCAAGCACTCCGTTTTTATCACCGAATTCAAACCTTACGCGATAGGAATACAGTGCCTGAAATTTGTAGCCTCTCGCCCTGTCCTCGCGGTTGATGCCGTATTTACCGTCACCTGCGAGAGGATGACCTATATGTGCGAACTGAGCCCTTATCTGGTGAGTTCTGCCCGTTACAAGAGCTATTTCAAGCAATGAAAGATCGTTCTTCCTATCGGTTGCAAGCGTTTTATAATCGGTGATACACTCCTTATAGCCCTTTCTTTTTACATCACTGACGCTCACGGTATTATTTTCGCTGTCTTTTTTCATCCATGAGATGAGCCGTCCCTTTGACGGCAGCACAATGCCGTGGACCTCACAAACGTAAAATTTATGCACTTCCCCGTTTCTGATCCTCTCGTTCATCTCACGGAGTGCCGCGGCGTTCTTCGCGGCGATGACGATCCCACCTGTATTTCTGTCAATACGGTTGCATAGAGCGGGAGCAAAGCTCTGCTCATCTTTCGGATCATAGCAACCCTTCTGTGCAAGGTACGCCTTTATGTGCATAATGAGAGTGTTTTCGTTCCCCTCGGTGTCTTCGTGAACGAGCACACCGGGACGCTTGTTACAAAGGATAATATTGTCATCCTCAAATATTATATCGAGCTTCGGTTTTATACGAAAAAGCGCACCGCTGTCCTCTGACGGCGACAAAAAGAATTCATCCGACACAAAAAGCTGCACCGTGTCACCTTCCGAAAGCCTCATATCGGGCTCGGCACGTTTGCGGTTCACCTTGATCTTCTTCGTTCTTATGCACTTATACATCATCGACTGAGGCATTCCTCTGACGGACTTTGAAAGAAACTTATCAAGCCTTTGCCCCGCGTCGTTGCGCATTATCGTAAGCTCACGCATATCTTTATCCTCAAAGCGGGGGCTGAAAGAGCCCCCGCAGTATGATCTTGTTTTTCTGATTATTTCGTTCCGAATATTCTGTCTCCGGCATCTCCGAGCCCCGGGACGATGTAGGCGTGCTCGTTTAGTCTCTCATCAAGAGCCGCCGTGTAAATATCGACATCAGGGCACTCCTCTTTGAATTTCTCGACACCCTCGGGAGCCGCCACAAGGCACATCATTCTGATAGTACCGCGGCAACCGTGCTGGCGAAGGAGCTTGATAGCATCTATCGCAGAGCCGCCTGTTGCGAGCATCGGATCAACAAGGATGACCATTCTGTCCTCAATGTCGGAGGGCAGCTTGCAGTAGTACTCGACGGGAAGATGCGTATCGGGATCGCGGTAAAGACCGATGTGTCCTACCTTTGCAACGGGAACGAGCTTCAAAAGACCGTCAACCATTCCGAGGCCGGCGCGCAGTATCGGCACTACAGCCAGCTTTTTGCCTGAAATCATCTTGGCTTTCATCTTGGTGATAGGTGTTTCGATAGTTACGTCCTCCAACGGCAGGTCGCGGGTCAACTCATAACCCATAAGCATTCCAATCTCGCCGAGAAGCTCCCGGAAATCCTTTGATCCCGTCTTCTTGTTTCTCATAATTGACAGCTTGTGCGTGATCAACGGATGGTCGATGATGTGAAGTTCGCTCATATAATCTCTCCTTATCAATATAAAATTGCATCTTGATTATACTTCATTTCTTTCTGTTTTTCAAGGTTTTTTTGTAAATACGATTATTTTTACAATTTTTTCGTTATAAATAGCAATCAGCACTTGAAAGACGGCGCATTTTGAGTTAAAATATCAAATATAAATCTCCCGGGGGATTAAAAAATGTCATATTCAGTTGACTCGTATATTGAAGCACTTGTCGGTTATGCGACCGACCGAGGACTTGCAAAGGAAGAAGACCGTGTCTACCTTATAAACGGGTTGCTCTCAAAGCTCAACAGGAAAGGCTTCAGCGAGCCAT
>CALYSG010000129.1 GCA_945485605.1 uncultured Clostridia bacterium | reverse complement strand
GATGATAACAGAAAGAAAATATACGGAAACGCAAAGCGCGGGACTGATGACGGATACAGAAGAAAATCTGACGGCTTTTTACATAACGTGCCTTCGTCAGCAGAAGAAGATGAAAAAGTCCACGACGGTCTCGTTATAGGCAGAAATGCCGTCCGCGAGCTCCTTCGATCGGGCAGGGCAGTGGACAAGCTGCTCGTACAACGCGGTGAACGCGAAGGCTCTATAGTTGTCCTCGTTGCCGAAGCCGTTGAAATGCACATACCGGTTATCGAGGTAGAGAAGGTCAAGCTCGACTCGATGTCCTGCGGGACTCCGCATCAGGGCGTTATCGCCATGGCGGCAGAGAAAGAATACTCTACTGTCGACGATATACTTGATATCGCCCGCGAGCGCGGCGAAAAGCCGCTCATAGTGATTTCCGACGGGATATGCGATCCGTACAATCTCGGAGCACTTATAAGATGCGCGGAAGGAGCGGGCGCACACGGACTTATAATTCCGAAGCGCCGTAACGCCGGTCTTACCCCTGTCGTGTCAAAGGCTTCTGCGGGTGCTATTGAGCATCTTGCCGTTGCAAAAGTGTCAAATATTGCCGCAACTGTCGAGGAGCTGAAAAAGAAAGGGGTCTGGGTCTTTGCCGCCGAAGCGGGAGGTCAGATGTACTACGATACCGATTTCGATCTTCCGGCTGCGATTGTCTTCGGCAGTGAAGGCAACGGAGTTTCGCAACTCGTGAAAAAATGCTGTGACATGACTGTATCGATACCGATGTACGGAAAGGTGAATTCACTTAATGTTTCTACTGCTGCGGCGGTTATACTCTATGCCGCGGCAAAGGGTCAGAGAGGCTGACAAAACTTAATTCTTCGGAGGGAGGTGTCAATATGCCTGCGAAAAAAGACAAAGACGATATTGAAATATCAGAACTGCTCGGCAGACTGCGCGAAGAGACGGCAAAAAACGTTGAAGAAGATAAAAAACCCGTCAAAAAGCAGAAAAAACTGACTGACGATGACGTAAAAGCGTTGCTTCGCAAATATTACGGCGACACCGAAACCTTACCGGAGGACAAACCTCCTGCTTTTGAAATAGATGAGTCTGACTTTGCAGATGCCGATCCCGGATCGGAACCGGAAAACGAATCGGTAACGAATACGGAACCGTCAGACGATCCGGAACCTGACTCCGAAAATGAGCATGATCCGAAACTTGAACCGGATCATGTGCCTGCGCCTGAGTTAAATTCCGAATCAGCTCCCGAACCCGAAATTAAATCAGATCTTGAGTATAAATCAGAACCGAGAACCGAGGCTGCGGAAGAGTCGGAGCACGAAGAAGAACTCGACGAGATCATTTACGATACTGCGGATGATATAAAGCAGAGTGAAATAATTCCTCCCGAGTATGAGCACGATAACGAGCCGAAAACAGAACACGTTGCAACGACCGCAGGTCCTGATGAGGCGGTGAAAAGGGTGGACGAGGAACCTGTTGCGGACGCGGCAACAGAAATACCCGGGTCGCATTCGGAGGAGTCTTCCGAATCGCCTTCCGAGGATAAAGCCACTGAAGAAAATGCTGACTCCGATAACGGGCAGGTTGAACCGCTCGAGGGCGATGAGGACGATAAAGCCGATTCGGAGTGGCATCAGACAGAACCCCCGGAAGACCTTAAGCCTGCCGATGATTCGAATCTGAAACTCTTGGTAGCACTCGGCTTCGGTGATAAGCTGAAGGAAAAATACGGTGACGACCGAGTGCGTGGGCTCGAAAACGAACTAAAAAAAAGCTGGGATAAGGAAAATCCCGGCGGCAGTGCCTACGGTTATCGCGGGAAAGAGTACTCTGAAACGTCCGATATCGGTGCTATAAAGGAGGCATATTCACATGACCTTCGTGTTATAATCCTTCGGCTCGTTGCGACATCGGTACTTTCACTGATGCTCCTTGTTTACGAGAATGCGGCACTGTTCGGTCTGACTTTTCCGGGGATTCTCAACAGCAGAGATTTCCCAACCTCATTTACTCTTATTTCTTTGCAGCTTTTGGTCCTCTGCGCCGCTGTTTCGTACAAAAGGCTCTTTGACGGGTTTCTTTGCATGACGGGAAAGCAGGCAAAGGGAGATCAGGTTCTTTGCGTGACATTTGCTGTTGCTGTCATATGCAATATCATTACCGCGATAATTGCACCTGCTGACGGAGTTATACTTTATAATTTTCCGGTAGCTCTCGGATTCCTTTTCGGGGTTATATCGGAGCTCCTCGATTGCAGACGTGAGTATTATACATTTCTTTTCCTTTCGGAGGAGAGTAAGGATAAACTATACGGTATGGTGCCTGTCGCGTCAAACAGCGGTAAAGAGATGCTCGTCGCGGGCAGGATAGGCTTTGCCGACGGGTTCTTTGACAGCAATATGGTCAGCCGCGTATACGATTCCGCACTGATTTTAACTGTGATCCCGCTTGCTGCGATCGGTGCGGTGCTTTCGATAACTTCGGCTATGCTCGGGCAATCCGGCGCGAGAGCTTTCAGTGCGTTTTTTGCTGTGTTTGCCTTTGCCGCGCCGCTCTCATGGACGGTTACCGGGGCATGGCAATGTATGTGCCTTTCCGATCTTCTCGGCAAAAAAAAGTCGGCAATTATCGGTATTCAGCTTCCGGACGAAACAGTGAAGAATGATACGGTTGTTTTCGGCGACGAAGACGTTTTTGATTCTTCGAAAACAAAAATTCTCGGTATCAAAATATTTGACAACAGCAAGATCTATGAAACGCTCTATGAGATAAATGCACTTTTTTCGGCGGCGGGAGGCCCGATGAGGGAGATCATGCGTTTCACTGCGGCGAACCTCGGAGATCCCGAATCGGCTGAGCTTACCTCCGCATCGGAAAGGTATATAGAGGCTCTTGTGGACGGAAAAAACTTGGTATGTGCCGGAAGCGCAGAGGCACTTGTCGAACACGGAGTGAAAATTCCCGAGACAGTTATGCCGACCGAAACCGATTCGGTAACTATGTACGCGGCGAAAAACGGAGTCGCCTGTGCCTGCATAAGCGTCAGATACGCTGTGCTTCCGGGCTTTGCGCAAACCGTGGCAGAGCTCCGCAAAAACGGTGTTTCGGTCAAAATCAGAACGGTCGATCCGAATGTAGACCGCCTGATAATTTCCGATCTGCTCGGCGGTAAGATCCCTGTGGGGGTCATTCGTGAGCCCGCCAAGGATATGTCGGGCGAGAGCTGCGCAACGCAGATCGTCGCAAGGGGAAATGCCTGCGCTCTTGCCCATCCGCTTATAATAGGCAGAAAATTCAGACAGCTTGACACAAGGATGACCCGCGTCCGCACATTTCAGACGATAGCGGCGATTGCCGTTGCCGCAGCTCTGACCTTTACCGTAGCGGATGCCGCGATACTTCCCGCGGCGGCGGCACTGACTCAACTTATATGCCTGCTTCCCGGAATGTTCGCGTTCCGGTTCACGGTAAGAAAATAACCTTTAAGGATGAGATAAATGAATGAAAAATTTGAAAGCATACTGAAGACAGTATCAAAGCCCGGTCGCTACGCCGGAGGTGAATACGGTCAGGTTATTAAAGATAAAGAGAAGGTAAAAGCACGCTTTGCCTTCTGCTTTCCCGATACATACGAGATAGGAATGTCTAATCTCGGGGTCAGGATACTTTACGGGTGTCTTAACCGCGAGGAGGATGTTTGGTGCGAGCGTGTCTATGCTCCTTGGGTCGACATGGAGGAGAAGATGCGCGAGTACGGTCTCCCTCTGACGGCGCACGAGAGCGGCGACCCGATAAAGAACTTTGATTTTGTGGCGTTTACGCTTCAGTACGAGCTTTGCTATACTAACGTTCTTAATATGCTTGACCTTGCCGGTATCCCTCTCCATGCGTCGGATCGGGGAGAGTATTGCCCGATCATCGTGGGCGGAGGACCGTGTTCGTACAACGCTGAGCCGCTTGCCGATTTCTTCGATTGCTTTTCGATCGGAGAAGGGGAGGAACACCTTCCCGAGCTGACAAGGCTCTACATAAAGATGAAGGAAGACGGAAGCTATACGCGCTCGGCTTTCCTTCACGAGGCAGCGAGAAGCATTCCCGGGACATATGTTCCGTCTCTTTATACAGTTGAATATAATCCCGACGGGACGGTGAAGTCCTATACTCCGAAGTATGACGATGTCCCTGCCAGAGTCAGAAAAAGGATAATAACCGACCTTGACAGCGTTTATTATCCGACCTACCCGCTGATGCCGTATATAGAAACGGTGCATGACAGAATAGTTCTCGAGGTCTACCGCGGATGTATCCGCGGGTGCAGATTCTGTCAGGCGGGAATGGTCTATCGCCCCGTGCGTGAAAAATCGCCCGAGGTCCTTTGCCGGAATGCAAAATGTCTGTATGAATCAAGCGGATATGACGAGATCTCTATGACCTCGCTCTCAATAAGCGACTATTCAAGGCTTCGCGAGCTTTGTAACGGTCTTCTTGAATGGACACCACAGAATATGGTCAGCTTGTCACTGCCGTCTATGAGGCTTGACAGCTTCTCACAGGAGCTTATGGAGAAGGTCGAGAGCGTCAGATCGGCATCACTGACCTT
>CALYSG010000128.1 GCA_945485605.1 uncultured Clostridia bacterium | reverse complement strand
AATAACTTGAAATGATGCTATAATAACAATCGTCAAATCGTCTACTCTACGAAAACCAAAAACCTCGCCGCGGCGAGGTTTTTGGTTTTCTGTATTTTCCTAAAGATCATTGGGAGCGCTTAAGCCTTGCGTATGTCGCCATCAGCTTCTTTGTCCCCACACGGTCGAACATTATCTCATAAAGTACGTCTGCACCCATTGGTTTTGCCGAGATCACCTCGCCGCGCCCGAACGAGAAATGCTCAACGATATCTCCCGGCTCAAATTTTTCTCTCGCCGCGGGAGCTGATTGCTGATCTCTCTTTGCTCTGACCGTCATATCACCCGCCGGCTTGCTCTCGGAATAGTATACCCTTCCCGTCTGCGGACTGCGGTACGGAGCCATATGAGCCGTCTGCTCGTCCTTAAGCTCCCCGGGGATCTCCGAAATGAACCTTGACGGTGTATAGACAACCGTTCTGCCGTAGATCATTCGGCTCTCGGTATAGAGCATATAGACGGCACGACGCGCGCGAGTGACGGCAACATAGGCGAGTCTTCGCTCCTCCTCAAGCTCCTCATTGTCAAACTGCGCCTGATTCCCCGGGAAGATACCCTCTTCCATTCCGGGCAGGAATACTATGGGAAATTCGAGTCCCTTGGCGCTGTGTACCGTCATCATAACGACGGCATCTGCATTCTCATCGTAGCGATCAACATCGGCAACAAGAGCGTTTTCCTCAAGGAAGCCCGTCAGAGTAGGCTCTTCCTCGCGATTCTGATATTCAAGAACACCCGAAATGAATTCTTCAAGGTTTTCGAGCCTCTCTTTTTCGGGTTCTCCTCCTTCGATCAGCATATGACGGTAGCCCGAGCGCTCTATGACCTCGTTTACGAAGCGGTCAAGCGGAAGACTATCTGAAAGCTCTGTCAGCGAATTTATCAAAGATGCAAATCCGAGAAGCGAGCCGCACGACCTCGAAAGTACCGGATACTTCGTTGCATTCTCGATTATACTGAACATATCCGTTCCCTGCTCTTCCGCAAGCTGTTCAATGCAGTCAATGGTTCGGTCGCCGATCTTCCTCGCAGGAACATTTATTATACGAAGCAGGCGTTCTTTGTCACTGTGATTGTTTATCAGCTGAAGGTATGCAACGATATCGCGGATCTCCTTGCGTTCCGAGAAGCTCACCCCGCCGAGCACTCGGTAAGGCATCGCGCTTTTGGCAAAAACAGTCTGAAGTGCGTTAGACTGCACATTCGTGCGGTAGAGTACCGCAAAATCGCGATAGCTTTTACCTTCACGAGACACCATTCGCGCGATCGTTTCGACGATAAACCTTGCCTCTGAATCCTGATTCGCCAGCTTTCGTACATATATCTTCTCACCGCTCACATTGTCTGTCCAGAGAGTCTTACCCCGTCTGCCGTTATTGTTTGATATTATGCTGTTCGCCGCGTCAAGTATATGCTGTGTTGAACGGTAATTCTGCTCAAGCTTAATGACCTTTGCGTCGGTGTAATTCTTGTCAAATCCGAGTATATTCTCGACCGTCGCACCGCGAAAACGATAGATGCTCTGATCGTCATCGCCGACGACCATTATGTTACGGTTCTTCTGAGAAAGCAGTGCAACAAGGGCAAACTGCGCCTCGTTCGTGTCCTGAAACTCATCGACGCTTATGTACCTGAACTGTGTTGCATACTTGTCGAGCACCGCAGGATAATTCTTCAGGAGCAGGACTGTCTTCATTATTATATCATCAAAATCGAGCGCATTTGATGCGACAAGGTCGTCGGCATACTTTTCGTAGATCTTACCGATCTGACGCTCGCGGTAATCGTCAGCCTCGGCAATGAACGCCTGCGGTCCCTTGAGTTTTTCCTTAGCCCGGCTTATGCGATTCATAACGCTCTTAAGCGGAATCATTTTTTCGTCAATATTAAGGCTCTTCATTGCCGATTTGAGCGCTTTCTTCGTATCCTCGGTATCGTAGACAGAGAATCCCGGCTTAAGCCCTGCCGCCTCGGCGTTGACACGCAGAATCCTCATACACATTGAATGGAAGGTCCCCGCCCAGATCGACGATGCGGCATCCTCGTCATCGAGTTCGGCGGCAAGTCTCTGCTTGATCTCCGCCGCAGCCTTATTCGTGAAGGTTATAGCGAGCATCCTCCACGGCGGGCAGGGGTCGCTTATGAATTCGGGAAGGATCTCCTTTATCTCGGCGTCGGAGAGCGACCTTGCATTTTCGAGCGACGCGACCTTATCCTCCGTAAGTCCGAAAGGAATGCGGGTATCGGCATAAGCGTTTCCGTACTTGATTATCTGAACTATCCTGCGGACAAGGACGGTAGTCTTTCCGCTCCCTGCCCCCGCAAGGACGAGCACAGGACCGTCTACGGTGTATACTGCCTCACGCTGTTTGGCGTTCAGCTTAGCGTTTGCCCTGTCAAAAAGAGCTCTCTTTGCATTTATGTACCTTAAATTCAAATCGTTCATTTCGGTTTGTCTTTCTCTTTGATATATGTATTCCGCCGCCCGGCGGACCCGGGCGGCATAAAGGTCAGTTGTTGTTTTCGCAGTCGTTGCAGTTATTGTTCTGCTTATTCTGCGACTGATTCTGCTGCTTGTTCTGGGACTGGTTCTGCTGTTTGTTCTGAGCCTGCTGGTTTTTCTTGTTCTGCTTTTCCTGCATGATAAAAACTCCTTGCCCTGTCGGGCATAATATGAATTGGTTCACCCGTAACCTTCACGGGTTCACACAAATAATTATTTGCAGGATTCGCCTCCTTTATTACGACAGCATATATTTTTCTTCAGTCTCTTCGTTTATTTTATAAAGCGTAACAGCGAACACTATGACAAAAAGCGCCGCAAAGACAAATTCAACGATCCAGGATATATCCTGAAACAGTGAAAAAATATTATAGACTCCGGCAATACTGCTGAGGAATTTGTTTGTCGAAGAGGCAAGACCGGAAAGGTCAAGCTCAAGTCTTCCGGGGCAGAACAAGGCGACTCTCACCGGAATAAACACCGACGAAAGAGTTCCGAAGGCGGCGCTTATGTAAAGACGTTTTGAAAGCTGCCTGTGAGTCTCCTCCACCCGCTCGGACGAATAACCCTGCGCATAATGCGGGGTATAACCCGTGCAGACCTTTACGACGCGGCAAAGGATCAGACAGATAAGCCAGACCGATGCGGCAAAGAGCAGAGCCTCAACTACCGAAGCGGCAACGAGTCCCTTCCAGATACGGTTAGCCGTCTCGTCGACCCTTGCGGCAAACGAGCCGTATTTCTGTACGAAATCATAGTTGAGCTTCCAATTTATCGCGGTAACGATCCCGTATGCTGTGCTGACCGCGACCGAAGGCGCAAAGAGCCTGCCGGCAAATTTCTTCATAAGAAAAGCGGCGGCAACAAGACCTGCGGCACAGAGAACGTCGGGCAGTATGCTGAAGCCGTCGTTGCCGCCGATGTAAATATCAAGCGAAAAGACCGCCGCAACGGCAAGCAAAACGAAAACAAATTTTGCCCTTCTCCGTATGAAAAGCGCATCGTTGGGAACTATCTCTTTGCGGTATCTTTCGGTAAGTCCGTCAATAAAGACACCGTCCGCCTTTATTCTTCGAAAATACTTTTCGATCTTAACAAGCCAGATGATCCCGAAAACAAACGAAACGAAAATGCCGAGTATTCTGAGCAGCCATGTAGCGAAGCCGTAAGAATAATTGTAGGACTGCATCGAATCGTCAACTATAAGCGAGAGAAGCTCCGGGCAGACGACGCAAACGGCTTTGACTACCGCGAATACCTTTGAAAAGCGAAACACCGAGTCGGTGTAACTTCCCTTATACCTTTTGCTGCCGTCTCCGAAGACTGCCGAAGAATCGAGCCTTGTGCCAAGGTAAAGGAGTCCCTCGGCAAGGTAAGAGTACGCCGGGATCAGCCATATGCACTCAAAGAGCGAAAGTACCGCTACGGCGAGCAGGAGAAATGTCATTCGCTCCGATTCCGATACCGAAAATACGGCAAAAAGTGCCACGGGCTTTATAGCCGCAACGACCGTCAGCCTCAGAAACAGCTTCCTCGCCGTCGCTACCGAATCGTCGAGAAAAGCGACATAGGACAGTCCGATAGCTATCAAAGCATATCCTATCACATCGGGAAGTATGTCGATAAGCATAAGGTCGGGCAGAAACAGGAAAACAAATCCGGCACTCGTAAGTCCGAAGCCTATCCTTCTCCCGGCTCTTTTATTCTTTTTCAGGTCGGTATCCATAGCAGCCTCCTTCCGTAAAAATAATTATCAGTGTTTTTTTCTGCGCGATTTTTTCTTTTCGTATTTTTCTTTTCTGTATTCGGCATCACGTTTCCGCGCTTTCTCTTCCTTTTTATCAAGAGCTTCGTAGAACCTGTCTATAAAACCGATATTTGTGGGCTTACGTTTCATATCCTGATCGTCCTCGTCGCATATCTTCATATAGCAGCGGGCTATCATCACACTGTTCATTGCAAGGCTGACGAGCCAGATTATGAGCGTTGTCAAAAAAATCATACGGTCGGCGTAGCCCTCCGTGACCGTACTGTCGGCTATCTCGGAGGCAAAAAATACCCCGTAGAGGACAAGATTAACAATAGCCGAGCTCTTTATTCCGTTAAGCCCCGTGTCGCCGGCTATCTTCATAACGGCAAGCATCAG
>CALYSG010000127.1 GCA_945485605.1 uncultured Clostridia bacterium | reverse complement strand
AAAAACGGTACAAAAATGACTACGTGAGGAAAAGCCGGCGCTGTATGCGATTTCATCGATCGAACAATTCCCCGTGGCAAGCCATTGGCGGGCACAAGATACACGCGCATCGAGTACCGCCGCATGAAGGCTCTCTCCGGTCTCACGTCGAAAGACCGATGCAAGGTACACGGGGTGGTAACCAAAGTGGCGGGCTATCTGCTCACTGCTCTCGATCTGCGGCGCGTGCAAGCTGATATACTGCTTTACGCGCTCAAAGAGTGGCTTTTCGGATGCCGCTCGGTTGGCTCTGAGCATAAGCATGGCAAGTGTTCGTTTTAGCTCCGAAGAGCATAGCGCATCTGCAATCTTGTTTTCTTGATCATAATTTCCGACAAGCCCCAGCAGTCCCGCGCCTATCTCCTCGTCAGCTCTTGTGACAAAGGGTATGGGCAATTCCTCCATTGTCTCCCCGTCAAAAATGCAGTGTTGGTCAAAAGCCTCTGCCGGGGGCGGACATATAGGAACAGTACGGTGCTCAGCTACGCGCGTGAGATCGAAATTAAGAACGAGCATACGCATTTTCCCGCGAAAACAGTAACCGAACGCAGGCGGAAAGATCATGAGACTGTCGGGAGAAATCGGATATTCCTCGTGCTCGACAATCAAAGCACCCTCTCCTGCCAATACAAGAAAAAGTCGGTGGTCAAAGGCCTTTCGTAGTCCCCTTCCCTCAACGACCGCAGGCTGTATCATCGCCGCACGAATGTACGGATTGATCTGATTCAGTTCCATGTCTCATATAACCTTTCTTTTTTGAACTTACTTCTTTAATTTATGGCTTTATTGTATCACATTTTTCTGATAGAATCAAGAAAAACAATTATAAGGTGGGCAATATCATGCAGGAATTCTTTTACGCAATAAACGAAAAAGAGAAAAAAATCCCGCTTAAGGTGCAAAAATTAGGTAAGATATACCGTTTGACGCTGGAGCGTGAATCGGTTGTCAACGCGAAAGAATTGCGATTCCTTCCGGAGCTTTCTGCCGCACGCGCGGGAGACGATGGATATTGGGTACTGCCGCGCTCAATCTCCATGGAAAGCGAATTTCAGACCTTTTTCGATCCACGAGAGGACATAACCTACACCTACGACTCACCTGTAATGTCCTGCTACGGCATAAAAAAATCCGGGCTTTGCTGTCTTGTGCGCGTGGAGCGCAGCTTCCCGTACCAGCTTGAGGCTCAGATAAAGGACGGCAAATATCGGTTGTCGGTTTTCGTGGATCTGACTAAGGACATCATGCTTCCGGAGGAGTTCTGTTTTGAAGTGATCCCCCTTGACAACGACACTGACTACAATGATATGGCTCGCGCGGAACGTGAGTTGCGCCTTTCTCGCGGCGAGATCATTCCTCTTGCAGAAAAATGTCGACGCGAAGCCGTTGAATACGCACGCAAATATCCTGTGATCCGTATTCGGATGGGGTGGAAGCCGAGCCCATCGCCCGTGCTTCAGCAAACAGAGGAGACCGAACCGCCGATGTTCGTTGCCTGCGACTTTGACCGCGTTTGTGAAATCGCGGATATGCTTCATAAAAAGGGCGTAGAAGGTGCCGAATTGCAGCTTGTGGGTTGGAACCGCGGAGGGCATGACGGTCGTTTTCCTCAGCTTTTCCCGGCTGATCCGCGCTTTGGAGGCAATGAGGGGCTTGCCCGTACTATCGAGCACGTAAAGAAGCTCGGCTATCGAATTTCCACACATACTAACGGAATTGATGCCGTGACCATATCAAACGGCTTTACATGGGACGATATCGTCGTCAACGCAAACGGGAAATACAACCAGACCGGACATTACAGCGGCGGTCTTGCTTACCATATATGCCTTATAAAACAATGGAAAAACGCAAGGCGCGACCTTCCTCGCCTTGCCGCCATGGGTGAGAACGGGTTGCACTTCACCGACGTCGTCTCGATAGTCGTACCCGACGAATGCCACTCGTCAGAGCACCCGTCGAGCGTTGAAAACGGCATCGTATATGCACAAAAGATAATGTCCTACACAAGCGGATTGTTCGGCGGCTTCTCATCGGAGGGGTGCATGGACTTCTCACTTCGCGACCTTGATTTCGGACTTTATATCTCCTTCGGCAGTGGTTTCGGCAAGAAAGTCATACCCATAGCCGACCGTTACATTCCCTTCTTTGAGCTTACATACCATGGCATACTGCTCTACAATCCCACCTCACCTACCGTCAACTACATCATCAAGGATGCGGCGGCGCGTCTGGAATTGTATATGCACGGCGGCAGACCCGCGATGTATTACTACTCAAAGTTCCGCACGGGCGGTCAGAAAAATTGGATGGGAGAGACCGATCTTGTATGCGGAAATGATGAGGAAATGAACGAGAGTACCGATCAAATTCTTCGCGCAACAAATGAGTACCGCGCACACGCCGACAGACAGCTTGTATATATGAACCGCTACGACTTCACGGATGACGGATTGCAGATAGCGACCTACGAGGACGGCACGCGCATGGTCGGCAACTTCACAGAGCAAGAAAGAGCATTTGAGGGGCATACCGTACCGCCAATGGACTTCATCCTGATCTGATCCTTAAAATATCGCCACTGATTTTCGGAAAATTATTCCGAAAATCAGTGGCGATCTGATATCATACCATTATATTGCTTCCAATATATGCATATTCCGCACATTGCCGTCCTTTATCTTGTCGTTGACCGAGTATGCGTGTTTTTCAAGACTCCCGCAAATTGCATCTGACAGATTTCTTTTCGTAATCTCTGTGATTATCATGGATGCAATCTCTTCTATAGTGTCATACTTCTTTTTGGCGATCTCAGGATCGCCGTTATTTCCGTAAAGCAGAAGCGAGAGCTTTTCCGAAAATACTGTAGCCCCTTCCGTTTCACGCAACGCACGAAAACTCCACTTATAATACGGCATATACCGATCGTTCAGCAGAAATACCGCCTTCATAGTTGAATTGACAAATTCAATGCATGCCATTTGTGCAGCCTCCGGCTCGCCGTGTTTCATGCACCGAACATAATTGTATTGCCCCGATTGCCCCATGATCAAGAGATTTCCGGCGAGTCTCTTTAGCCAAATATCTTTTGGCATATGTAAAAGTTCTTCCCGAATTTTTGTAAATTCTCCGTAGGAGTCTGTAAAGACTTCCCCGTTCACCGCTTCCGCCAGCGCATAGTCCGGAATGTGGAGCCATGCGTCCACCGAAAGCTTTCCGTCCGGTTCCCCCACCTTCTCCGTGTAAAAATCAGCCGTCCGGATCACGCCGTTCCGGCTACCGCCGACAGGGGAAAGAAACTGACGCTTCGCATTTCCGAATTCCTTGGGCAATTTGGCGTACGCTCTCTCGAGGCGAAACTCCTGCTTGCGGGAGATCACATCCTCCCCGGGCAGAAAAATGCAGAACCCGGGCTCGTAATCGTGATCTCTTGAGATCTCGTCATCAAATCCGAAATGCTCTGATCCGCTTCCCACAAATCCGCAGGCAAGATACGGCAGAAGATCGGGGAATTCGCTCTCAAGCATAGGCTTTCCGTATTCCTCGTAATAGCCCCGTGCAAGTTCAAGACCGTTCATAGATTTCTCTCGCTCTCCCGGATAGTTTTTTCTCGGTAAGAAAATGGCCGTAGTAACCGAACGTGGGGGCACATTTTTCACAGACAAACGCATAGTAACCGTCTCTCGGCAGAGTCTCGGTGTCAAGCAGCCGTTCGGCTCTGGAAAGATAGTCTTCGATCTGCTCTTCTCCTTCCAAAGTTCCCACTTCAGCGGCAACAAGATCCGCAAGGTTGCAATATGTGATGGCAATATCTGTCTCACGATTTTCGTGCTCCGACATGATATTTATTGCCCGACGGAAAAGTTCTTCCGCTTCCCGATAGTTCCCCAGCTCAGTCAAGGTCACCGCCATATTGTTATACAAACCGCCAAGACGCATATCCGTGTGCGGTAATTCGGATTCGTAGATTTTCTCGGCCTTTTGATAGAACGAAAGCGCCTTATCTGCCATTCCAAACGCCATATAACATGTTGCAACATTGAGGAACGTGGTTCCTATCGTGACGGTGTTTTCCATATGAAGCGTTTTTGCCAACTCCAGAGCATCCTTGACAGCCTGCAAACCCTCCGGTACTCTGTTCATTTTCCGGTACAGACCGATCTGTTCGTTGAGGACGGTCAGTTTTCCCCTCATATCGTTGTTGAAATCCGCCTCGTTCAGCCAGTATTTTAATAGTTGCTCGGCAGAGATATAATCGTTTCTGCCCAAATATTCGTCGAGTTTTTCAAGAATTCGCCCTGTAGGGATCGGAGAAACAGAACCCGGCTTTGATAAGCAACAGCACGTCTCTTCATAATCTTCTTTTGACAACGTTTTTTCATTTTCAGAAAACTCGGTTTTCATAACTTTCCTCCTTGTTGCCAATGCACAACGGTTTTTTTGATTAGCACGGTATTCCATAAAAGCTCTGAATTGTTTGTATGATCATTATAGCATAAGTCAAGTTAAAAGTCAATTATTGGTATATCGATCCCCGACAAAAGTCCGAGACAGGTAGTGAAAATGATTGATATTTACACAAAGGCGGTAAACAATCAGTCGGCTTCCGTTAAAGGCAAGCTATCCGTATATCTGACACCGCTCGTTATACAACTGTTCAGGTTTTATAACATAATAAAAATCCATCACGCCATTCGTCCATGATGGATTTTATCGCACTAT
>CALYSG010000126.1 GCA_945485605.1 uncultured Clostridia bacterium | reverse complement strand
GTCAAATCTGTGGTCAAAAGTTTTTTGCCGAAACACACGGCGGCGGAAAAGCGAGAAAACGCGAGGAAAACGGAGATTTTGCGAGCTTTCGGCGGTCGGCTCATGAGGCGGTCACATGCTCCCAAACTTCGCGCGCTACCAGCTGCGCCACACCCCGTTTTTTGACGAGAACATTCAACCTTTATATTATACCTCTCATTGGGTCTTCTGTCAATACCAAAGTTTGAAAACCTTTGTATACTGTTGTAGTGTTACAATAGATGTGTTACATCATGAAAAAAGAATTGCGATAAACAGAGCCCTAAGTCGGATTTCTGCTGATTCCCGAGGCTGTATGAAGCGCTCGGATCTTTTATTGGATTTTTTAGCTTTTTATAATTTCCGGATGCTTTTTTGATATTTTTCGATGCTTTTTCGATGTTTTTCGCTTCCTTAATGTGTTGAGTTGACAAAAATTTGACGTTGTGATATAATAACTAAAATATGCAATGTGCAGTCGGTGCTTTTTGCGTCGGCGAGGCATTTCCGGAACGGAATTATCGGGCGGGAATTATGAAAGAAAAAGGTATCAGGTTCATAGATATTACGGCGTGGGTTCTGACCGCCGTTTTGTTTGCGTCGATATTTATTTTTGGGACTTACGCGTGGGGAAGGTATGTGCTTATCCTGCTTTCCGCCGCGATTTTTTTGCTTTCGTTAGTCAAGAACGGAAAGAAAGCATTCTATGCTCCGCGCCCGTGGCATTTCTTTATGTTAGCGATTGCTGCGTTCAGCCTCATATCTTCGCTGTGGGCGATAGATCCTCGTGACTCTTTTCAGAAGGCCGTTACGATCATGGGCATATGCGCCTGCTTTTCGCTTCCTTATTCCTATTATTGCAGGTGCGATGATGGCGTGCGGCGTCTTATTGATGCCGTGAAATGGGGAGGTTATGCCATAGCTTTCTACACGTTTTTCTATTACGGCTTCGGGACGGTTTTTACGAGTTTGGCAACCTCTGACCGTCTGAAAAACGGATTCAGTAATGTCAACACGATCGGTATGATCACCGCTATGTCGGTGGTTATCGGAATATATGAGATTAAGCTGAAGAAAAAATTTACCGTTGACGCGGTAATGGCGATACCCGCTCTTGCCGTTGCTCTTGCGACACAGAGCAGGAAGGCTATCCTGCTCCTTGTTGCAGGCATTTTTTCGGTGCTGATATTCTCGAACGATCCGAAGAAGAGCATCCGGAAAATTCTTCCGAAGGCAGCGATCGTCGCGGCGGTGCTGATCGGTGTTGGAGTGATTTTGCTTCAGCTCCCGGCATTCAGCGGGATCAAGGTCAGAATTGACTATATGCTGAGTGCGCTTGTCGGAAAGGGTGAGGCGGGGAGCTCGGCGGTTATTCGAATCGAGATGATAAAGATCGGACTCGGGAGCTTTTTGCGGCATCCGATCGGTGGGGTAGGTATCGGTTGTGCACATTTTCTCGTCAATGCCGAGTTGCTTCTTGACACATATATGCACAATAACTATATTGAGATACTTACCGGAGGCGGGATCATAGGCTTTGCCATATTCTATTCTTTATACGGGTATCTCATAACGAAGTTTGTCCTTAACCGTAACGCATTTGAGCCATTTAAAAACCTCTGTATAATTATTACTATACTGCTTCTTTTAATGGATGTCGGGCTTGTGAGCTATTATTCAAAGGATCTGTACTTTATGCTTATGATACTGTTCCTTGAGGTCGGAAAGCTCGACCGTATGCGCTCGGGCGAAACAAAAGAAAAAAGGATGAAGGGATCGTAAAATGAACATAAATTCTGACGGATGCAGATCCGCTTCGGAAAGATTCGAGGCTATCTACAAAAAGCCGCCCGAGTTCACGGCGTTCACCCCATATCGCGTGTGTCCGATCGGTGCACACAGCGACCATCAGCTCGGAAAGGTTACCGGCTTTGCGATAGACAAAGGAATATATATGGCTTACGGGAAAAAGATGAACGGGGTCGTCGAGATCTCTTCGCTTCAGTTCCAAAAGCGTGCGCAATGGCATATTCTCTCGGTCCCACCCGAGAGGCAGGGCGACTGGGCTGATCACCTTCGGGGGGCGACGATAGCTCTCGGAGAGAGATATCCTCTTTTTGTCGGGATCTGTGCCGTTGTGTGCGGCGAGCTTCCCATCGGCGGACTTTCATCATCGGCGGCGATAATAATTACCTTTCTGACGTCGCTTTGCCGTCTTAACGGCATAAGCCTTTCCGAGCGTGAGCTTATCGGAATTGCGAAGGAGGCGGAAAACAGGTATGTCGGTGTCGCCTGCGGCAAGCTTGACCAGAGCTGTGAGGTCTATTGCAGAAAGGATAATCTTCTATATCTTGATACGCTTGACGACAGCTATGAGTTGATTCCCGCCGCGCCGTCGATGAAGCCTTTTGAGATCGCGGTCTTTTTCAGCGGTTTGGAGCGCTCGCTCGTCGGCTCAAAGTTCAATATGCGTGTCGACGAGTGCAGAAGCGCGGCATACGCGCTTAAGGCACTGTCCGGTATGGAATACGGGAAGTTCGAGGATACAAATCTTCGCGATGTGCCGTATGAGGTATACCTCAGATATCGCGACAGACTGCCCGAAAACTGGGCAAAGCGTGCTGAGCATTGGTACACAGAGTATCAGCGTGTGGAAGCGGGAGCCGAGGCATGGAGAAAAGGCGATCTTTTCGGATTCGGAAAGCTCTCCTTTGAGAGCGGGTATTCCTCTGTACATAACTGGGAGACCGGCTCTCCCGAGCTTATTAAGCTGTACGATATTATGACTCATACCGACGGCATCTACGGCGGACGTTTTTCAGGGGCGGGCTTCAAGGGGTGCTGCATGGCGCTTATTGACCCGGCGTACGAAGAAGATATACTTGAAAAGGTCGGCGGCGAATATCTTTCGGCTTTTCCGGGGTTGAAAGGGAAATACAGCGCACATATCTGCCGCACATCTGACGGAGTCGAATTCTGAAGTACAGAGCCTTCAGACGGCGACGGACCGATCCGGATTCCGAAAGAAAGGACCCTTTCGCCGATGCGAAAGCCATTGCAATAATTATGAAATGTCTGATCCTTGCCGCGGGATATGCGACACGGCTCTATCCGTTGACAGAGAACTTTCCGAAGCCTCTTCTGACTGTCGGAGGAAGAACCATACTTGATTGGCTTATTGACGATATAGAGACGTCAGGGGCATCGGAGGAATACATCGTGATTTCAAATCATAAATATGTCGGTCACTTTGAGGAATGGGCGAAGGCTAAGCCGTATAAAGTAACCGTTCTCGACGATATGACCGAGACGAACGAAACGCGTCTCGGGGCGGTCCGTGACATTGAATTTGCCATTGACAAGCTGAGTCTTGACGACGATCTGCTCGTAATTGCGGGAGACAATCTGCTCGATTTCAGCCTGGCGGAATTCATATCATACTGCTCGGAGAAGAAGACCACCTGTGTGATGAGGTACTTTGAGACGTCGGAGCAGAGGCTGCTTAAATGCGGAGTTTTAACTGTGGGAGAAGACGACCTTGTGCTTGATATGACCGAAAAGTCGCCGGCACCGGCAACGCACTGGGTATGTCCTCCGTTCTACCGGTTTACAAAGGACGACGCCGCGCGGATCGGAGAGGGAATTGCCGCCGGATGCGGCACCGATGCACCTGGGAGCTATGTCGCGTGGCTGTGTAAACAGGTACCGGTTCATGCCATGAAGATGCCCGGAGGGCGCTATGATATAGGAAACCTTGAAAGCTATGAAGCGGTAAAAAGAGATTATAAGGGGATCAAAGAATGTTGACACCGAACGTAAGCCTTGAAAACAAAACTGTTCTCGTCACGGGTGCTGCGGGATTTATCGGCGCGAGCCTTGTATCGTCGCTCCTGAACAGCGGTAAAAGCGTCAGAGTCGTCGGACTCGACAATCTGAATCCCTACTATGATGTTTCGATCAAGGAATACCGACTCGATAATATCGGAAAGCTTGCCGCCGAGCGCTCCGAATGCGTGTGGACCTTCATTAAGTGCGATATTGCCGACCGGGTTATCATAAATGAAATATTTGAGAGGTATAAGCCCGATATCGTCGTCAATCTTGCGGCACAGGCCGGGGTGAGGTACTCCATAACCAATCCCGACGCTTACATTGAATCAAACGTAATGGGTTTTTACAACATTCTTGAGGCTTGCAGAGCTAATCCGGTAGAGCATTTCGTATACGCATCCTCATCGAGCGTATACGGTTCAAATAAAAAAGTACCTTATTCCACGGAGGACAAGGTTGACGCCCCGGTGTCTCTCTATGCGGCGACAAAGAAGTCGAACGAGCTGTTTGCGCACGCATACTCAAAGCTCTATAATATACCGTCAACGGGGCTGCGTTTCTTCACCGTTTACGGTCCCGCGGGACGTCCGGATATGGCATACTTCGGTTTCACCGATAAGCTTGTCGCGGGCGGTAAGATAAAGATATTCAACTACGGAAATTGCAAACGTGATTTTACATATATTGACGATATTGCGGAGGGGATAATGCGTGTTATGCTCCGTGCGCCTGAAATGAAAAACGGGGACGACGGGCTTCCGATCCCTCCATACCGAATTTACAATATCGGAAACAGCAAGCCCGAAAATCTGCTCGATTTCGTGACGACGCTTCAGGAAGAGCTCGTGCGTGCGGGGATACTTCCGTCAGATTATGACTTCGGGTTGCACCGCGAGCTTGTTCCCATGCAGCCGGGAGATGTACCGGTGACCTACGCCGATACCGCCGCGCTTGAGGCTGACACGGGCTTT
>CALYSG010000125.1 GCA_945485605.1 uncultured Clostridia bacterium | reverse complement strand
GCTCTACAACACCGAGGAATGATTCCTCCGCAAAAGTAACTTGCCGTAAAAACGCAATACAATAAAAATCAGCCTTCCCCCGAACGGGGGAAGGCTGATTTGCGCAAGTGCTCCTCATGTCAAAGTTACGGGGACTCGCCTGCGCATATAATATGATAGACTGTGTCAGCCGGCGTGGGAGATCTTTACATCCTTCGAAGTATAGAGGCACGGCTCGGCTGCCTTGCCCTTCAGCGAGAGCAGCTCGGACACGGTTACGAGCTCGTAGCCCTCTGCGACGAGCCTGTCCGCCGCGCGAAGGAAGATATCGACCGAGGACATATAGATATCATGCATAAGGATTATATCGCCGTCCTTTACCTGCGCCATTATGAGGTCGACTCTGCCGTTGACGAACGCCTCGTACTCCTCGGTGCCCTTCTGCGAGGTCTTGGGGTGTCCGTCCCAGTCGCGCGTATCGACGTTCCAATAGATCGAATGATAGCCTTTGCCCGCAAGGAAAGCGAGCTGAGCCTCATTCGCCGCCCCTCCGACCGGTCTGAAGAGCGTAGGCTTCGGTGCGCCCGCCGCCATTATCGCATTTTCGGTAGCTGTGAGGCTCCGGTCACGCTCGCTGTCGCTGCCGAACGCGCTGAGCTTTGTATGCTCGTATGTATGCGAGCCGTACTCGCATCCGAGCTTCGAGCCTCTCGCGATCGCCGCTTTGTTATAGGATATTTCCACCCTGTTGCCGACAACGAAGAAGGTCGCCCTCATTCCGAGAGATTCCAGCTTGTCGAGAATGTACGTCGTATAGGGATAGTAGCCCTCGTCAAGATTCTCCGCCGGCGCATGAGGTCCGTCGTCAAATGTGAAGGCTACCTTCTTTTTGTTTGAATTGCCGTTTCCGCCGCTGTTTTCTCCGCCGTTTTTGCCGTCGGCACAGCCGCAGAAAAGCAGGGCGAGCATCACAGATGCCGTAAGTATTGCAATAAGCTTTTTCATTTTCTCTTTTTCCCCCAAATATTATTTGTGATATTTTCTGTTTGCGTTTATCATCATGCCGCGGTAGATCTGCTCAAGGAGTATCACTCGCATGAGCTGATGCGGAAAGGTCATCTCGGAAAAGGAGAGCCTTAGGTCGCACGCCTGCTTGACCCTTCGCGACAGCCCGTAGGAGCTTCCTATAATGAAGCTGACAGCCCCCGTCTCGCCCGCGGCTCGGGAAAGAAGCGCGGCAAAGTCCTCCGACGGCATCTGTTTTCCCTCAACGCAGAGAGCGACCTTTTTCGACCTTTGCGGCAGAGCGGCAAGGATCTTTTCCCCCTCAGCCTCGAGCGACATGGCTATCTGCTCCTCCGAAGGCTGATCGGGGAGCGGTGACTCCTTTATCTCCGTGACCTCTACGCGGCAGAAAGCCGACAGGCGCTTCATATACTCCGCGCACGCCTCGCGCGAGAAGGCTTCCTTCAGCCCCCCGACCGCAATTATTTTTACGCCTATCATAGCACGGCAGGAGGAAAAGGCGTCGCGTCATCCGGCCTCGCGACCGAGACTCTTATTCCTGGGAACTGCGCGAGAGCCTTCTTGACGGTAAGCAGCGCCGTCTCGGGCGTGTTGTTCTCGCGGCTGATATGGGCGAGCATGAAGCGCTTCGTTCCCCGAACGGCGAGCCTGCTCGCGAACTTTGCGCAGTCGGAATTCGACAGATGCCCCGAGCGCGAGCCTATCCTGCGCTTTACCTCTATCGGATAGCTCCCGAACTTAAGCATCTCCTCGTCATAATTCGATTCGAGTATGACAGCCTCACATCCGCACAGCTCCTTCTCCATCCCTTCGGTCACGTATCCCGTATCGGTGGCAATACCGAGCGTCTCTCCTCCGTCGGTGTCAATACGGTAACCGACGCACATGGAGCTGTCGTGCGAAAGCACAAATGAGCGCACGTTCATATCTCCCACCCTCTCGGAAAATACCGGAGGATGCCTCACGATCCCCCGAAGTCTCCCGCAGACCGCCTCTACCGCGTCAGCCGTCGGCTCTGTCATATGTACCGGAATGTTATGCTTCTTGAGAAGGATCGTCAGGGCCGAGACATGGTCGGTATGCTCGTGAGTGATAAAGACAGCCTTTATCTTCTTTATATCATATCCCGCACGGCACAGCGCAAGGCTCAGCGTCCTCGCGCTTTTACCCGCGTCGATAAGGATATCCCCGCCGGGCCCGGAAACGAGCGTGGCGTTCCCGGTCGATCCCGAGTAAAGTGAAATTACCTTAAGATTTCCCATAGTCCTCCTTTAGGCGAAAAATGCTTTCATCGCCGGAATTATGAACTGATCGACTACCTCGTACCCGTAGATCGCAATGAGCGGAAGTATCACCGTGAGCATCCATTTAGACTTCTCGATCCGCCTCTTGCCGTCGGCGACGAATTCGAGCTTCTTATCCTCCGGCCATTCGGGCGGACACATATCGGGAGTGACGCGAAGGCGCGACAGCCCGCGGTTATATATAAGATAGGAAAAAACGAACCCCGCCGTAACTATCCCGTAAATTATGAAGGTCACGAGCGCATTAAAGTTGATCCCGAGCGCATAGAGCAGAAAGAATAACACGAAATTCCCGATCAGAGCGATAATGTATACCGCTTTTCTGTTTTTTACGCCGCTCAAAGCAACTTCACCGCCCCCGCGCGGCGCACCGAGAGCTTATCGCAGCTCTTCTCTCCGAAAGTCTTCTTCAGAATATATTCAATGTCGGGGTAAGCCTTTTGCGGCACGTAAGCCTGCACCGTTCCGGCAAAGCCCCCGCCCTGAAGCCTGTATGCTCCGCCGACCGACGGCAAAAGCTTCTGTAGCAGGAAGAGCGCGAGCGGGATGCCCTCGCTCTCCGGAGCCTTCGGAGAATATGCGTTCTGAAGGAACATAAAGCTCGATTCGCCCGATTCGCGGACGAGCGAAAGGTATTTTTTAATGTCGCCCGAGCGAAGAGCGTCTGCCTGAAGCTCCACTCGGCGATTCTCCTCAAAGAAATGCAGAGCGCGCAGGATCGCGCGGTCCCCGACCTTCTTTCTCAGCTCGGGGATCGAGGAGAGCACCCTTGCTTCGTCGGTCTCGCGCAGGACTTCCTTGCCGAAGCAGGCGGCGACCGCCTTCATCTCGGCGGGCACTGCGGCGTAATCGTCGGTAAGGTCGGCGTGACTGCCGCCCGTATGTGTGACGCATATTGAATACTTTTCGTTCACGGGAGCAAAATCAAGGCACTCGATCTCGGGCTTTTCGGGCTCCGAAAAATCTATCGCGATGACTCCGCCGTATGCGCAGGCGAGCTGATCCATAAGTCCGCACGGCTTGCCGAAGAATACGTTCTCCGAATACTGCGCTATCTGCGCAAGCTCAACCGGAGATATCTTACCGCCGTTGTAAAGATGATTGAGTATATTCCCCACCATTATCTCAAAGG
This sequence comes from uncultured Clostridia bacterium, assembly GCA_945485605.1. GTDB lineage: Bacteria > Bacillota > Clostridia > Oscillospirales > CAG-272 > RGIG3994. The sequence continues at coordinate 1,387 of CALYSG010000125.1, read as the reverse complement.
CGGCTGAGGAGGACAGCCCCGAGCCCTTCGGCACGTCCGACACCGTACAGGCACAAAAGCCCCCTACGCCGTATCCCCTCTGTCTGAAGCCCTCGCAGACCCCGGCAATAAGGGCGGCGGAGCTTCCGAAAGCCCTCTCATCGGGCTTGTTTTCCGAGCTTATGTCAACGATATCCTCCGGGAAGCCCTCGCTCTTGAGCCTCACGGTCATATCGGAGGTCGGCGCGGCGACGGCGACAATGTCAAGGTCGACCGAGCCGGCTATGACTCGACCGCGGTTGTGATCGGTATGATTTCCCGACAGCTCTATCCTTCCGGGGACCGAAAAGAGCCCCGCTTCGGGCATATCGCCGTATTTTTCCGAAAAGATGTCGGCGAGCGACGACATCCTTATCTTCTGTGCTTCGGTCTTTTCTCCGTAAACCGGCAGGAGAGCACCGTCAGATCTTTCTCCGCGCAGAAGCGCGGCAAGCGCGTTTACTTTCATATTCAGTCCTTTCGCCAGGATATATTTCGTTAATTATATATCATACTACATATTCCTGTCCATCTAAATACAAATAGTGTAAAATTACTGTAAAATCCGTGCTTTTTGTGCCGAGGTGTGCTATAATTCAATCAGTAATTCAAAGGGAGGTCGTGGCTTTCTTGAAAAACGTGAATATATTCCGCAGGTTCATAATATTCCTCAGCTTCTGCGCGGTCGCCTTTGAGGTCATAAATTACAGTACGGCGAAGGCGAGCTTCAGGGCGACGAAAAAGATCCCCGAGTTCGCCGGCTCGCCCGAATCGACTACCCTTCTGATACTTATAACCCTGTTTGCTCTCGCATTTTTCTCTCTGATACTTCCGAAAAGCCTCTCGGGGCTTTCGTTGGCCTTCACAGCACTGCCCTTCAGGTATTCCTTTTTTGCACTGGCGGAGGGAAACATACCGAAATACAACCCCGCCCTGTCGCTTCTCCTTGGCGCGATACTGCTTGCGGGGGCACTCGTAAATTTCTTCGGCTATGCCTGCGACCGGGATCTGAGACCCTCCTGGAAGATACCGAGGTGCGTTATCTCCTCATTCCTGATCTGTGCCGTTGCGGCGCTCCTGAAGCTAATAACGCTGAAAATCAATATTGCCGAGGAACAGCTCCCGCTCTTCTTTTCGGCGTACAATGTCCTCGTCATCTCGGCAATGGTGCCGGCGGTCACGGCGATGGTGCTCAGCCTTTACGGCAGGGGCAAGGACAAATACCTCGGGATACGTCAGCTGATAGTTTCCGTGATCTCCGCGATCCTTCCCGCGGCGCTCCTCGCTTTCAATATCGCGTCCGCTTGATTGACTTGACAAAATAAAGCAACAATGGTATAATGTTAATTCAGCTCTGAATAGAACTGTT
>CALYSG010000124.1 GCA_945485605.1 uncultured Clostridia bacterium | reverse complement strand
CCGCCCCTACGGCAATGCCCGTTCTGCCGAACACCGCGGCAATAAACACGACACCGATAAGGATCAGAAGCATCGGATCGGCAAGGACAGCCTTCACACATCCGAAAAACGACCTTGTTCCAACGAAAAAGAAAGAATTCCCGCCGGTTTTTCTGAGACGGGAACGAGCCGCCTTCCGGTCAAGGCCGGAGGCGGCATTCGTTTTCAATTCCGCGGCAACATCGTCGATCCCGCGTGTATACCATTTTCTTCCCATAGCTGTCACATACAATCTATTGCAAGCTCGCCGTCACGGACGCTTATCCTCGCCTGTGTGATATCTCGTTCATAGTCCGCGATGATCAGCTCGGCGAGTTTGTCCTCGACATTCTTCTGAATATATCTTCTCATATTTCTGGCACCGAATTTGCGTGAGTATGACTTCTCTGCTATCAAAGCCGCGGCTTCGTCGGTATATGAGAGATTAATATCCTTATCCCTGAGCACCTCCGCAAGTTCGCCGAGCATTATGCCCGCAATCGCCGCGAAATCCTTCTCATCGAGAGATCTGAAGGTGATTATCTCGTCGACTCTGTTGATGAATTCGGGGCGCAGGAAGCTCTCAAGAGCCTTTTCTGTCTTCTTCCGTCCCTCCTCCTCTCGATCCGAGGAGAACCCTGCCGCATTCGAGGAATTATCCGAACCCGCATTCGTCGTCATAACGATCACGGTATTTTCAAAGCTGACGACCTTGCCGTGCGAGTCTGTGATCCTACCGTCATCAAGTATCTGAAGCAATATGTTCAGGACATCCGGGTGAGCCTTCTCAATCTCATCGAAAAGTATCACGGAATAAGGTCTTCTCCTGATCTTCTCGGTAAGCTGCCCCGCCTCGTCATAGCCGACGTATCCGGGAGGCGAACCGATGATCTTCGACACCGAGTGCTTCTCCATAAACTCGGACATATCAAGCCTTATAAGCGTCTCGGGCGAATTAAACAGGTCGGCGGCGAGTGTCTTTACAAGCTCGGTCTTTCCCACACCGGTAGGACCCGCGAAGATGAACGACACGGGCTTTCTCTTATACATTATCCCGGCGCGGCTGCGCTTTATTGCTCGCGTTACAGCGCTGACCGCTTCGTCCTGACCGATTATATGAGCCTTAAGCCTGTCCTCAAGCTTGTCGATCTTCGCAAATTCGTTTTCGCTGACAGTGGACGCGGGAACTCCAGTCCAGATCTCTATGACCTCGGCAAGATCCTCGCCCGTCATCGTGACGCTCTTACAGGCGGGTTCTATCTCGTGAAGGCGATCCGAGAGCTTCATCTCGTTTGCCTTGATCTTAGCTATATCCTCATATCTCTTCTGCTCGGTCTTATCATCCGCGGATGGTGAAGCGTTCTCGAGGACCTCACGTTCCTTTTTAAGCTCAAGAAGCTCGTCGCGAAGGCGGTAGCTCTCGTTTAGCTCCGCACTTGACAAAGAGAGATGAGACGCCGCCTCGTCGAGCAGGTCTATCGCCTTATCCGGCAGATATCTGTCGGTCAGGTAACGTTCCGACAAAGCAACCGCGCGCCGAAGTATCCCTTCGGGAATATTGATGGAATGGAATTCCTCATAATAATGCTTTATTCCGCGAAGGATCACGACGGTGTCATCCTCCGACGGCTCGTTAACTGTTACGGGTTGGAAACGACGTTCGAGCGCCGTATCCTTCTCGATGTTTTTTCTGTACTCGGTAAGTGTCGTGGCACCGATGACCTGAACTTCACCTCGTGAGAGGGCGGGCTTAAGGATGTTTGCCGCGCTGATGCTTCCCTCTGCATCGCCGGCACCGACAATATTGTGGACCTCGTCTATGAACAGTATAACGTTTCCCGCTTCCTTTACGTCCTTAAGAAGTCCGAGGATCCTCGATTCAAACTGTCCTCTGAACTGCGTCCCGGCAACGAGCGCGGTAAGGTCTACAAGATATAACTGCTTCCCTTTCAGCTTATAAGGCACATCCCCGGATGCAATCTTCTGTGCGAGAGCCTCGGCTATCGCGGTCTTTCCGACTCCCGGCTCGCCTATAAGGCAGGGGTTGTTTTTCTGACGTCGGCAAAGTATCTGAATAGTACGTGCCAGCTCGCGGTCGCGTCCGACTACTTTGTCAAGCTCTCCATCGGCGGCGCGCTTCGTGAGATTGCGGCAATAGGTATCAAGGAATTTAAACTTCCTGCCCTCGTCATCCTTCTTGCCCCTCGCTTTTTTTCTGCCCTCCGAATTTCCCGGAATCATTTCCTCGGGAATTATCTCGCCGTCCGCGGAATTCATGTTCATAATCCCGTTCTCGCCGAAGAGCTTCGGAAAATCAATAGCCGGTGCTCCCGCATCTTCGTTGTCGTCATTATCGGAAGGAAGTCCTCCCTGATCCTCTATCATCTTGTTAAGGTCGTCCTCCATACCGTCAAGCTGCTCGGGAGATATTCCGAGCTTCTTGCATATGTCTCCGAGCATACCTTCGACAGGCAGACCGAGTTCACGGGCGCACTTGATGCAGATGCCCTCGTTTATCTTCTCGCCGTTTTCTATCTTGGTCACAAACACGACGGCGACGCGCTTATGACATCTTGAACACATAATCATTGTTTACTTTCCTCACCAGAGTTATCGGGATCCGACTTCTTTTTGGGCCTGACGAAAACATATTCGAAGCCATACATGACAAGAGCCAGAACGGTAAGACCGAGCGACACCGCGCACAGGGCATTTATCTGCCACGGGATCGCGGGCTGATACGGCTTTGATATAAGCATAGCAGCGCAGATCGTAGCAAAAAACATAACTGCTGCTCCCTTGCCGAAAATATTGCTGACAACGACGATCTTACGTTTTCTGATTATTATAAATCCTCCGCAAAGCATCACAAGCTCCTTCAGTATGTAAGGAGCGGCATACCAAACGGGTATCATTCTCGATATCGTCAGACAGGTAAGTGCCGTACACTGCATGAGCTTGTCCGCGAGAGGGTCAAGTATCTTGCCCGCATCGGTGATCCAGCCGTAACGCCTCGCAAGGAAACCGTCAGCTACATCAGTAACCTCAGCAACCGCAAAAACTATAAGCGCGGCTCTCATTCCCGTGTCGCTTTGGACCCCGAAAAAGACTGTCGCGAACACACCGACAAGCGTAAGCCTTATTACCGACAACACATTGGGAATATATTTCAGTTTCAATACAATCACCTCATTTCATCATTCCGAGCAAAGAAAGGATGCCGTAATCCGAGAAAAATCTGTATACAACCGTGCCATTCCTCAGCTGTGATGCAGTATAGAGTGCATTTTCCGCTCCGACAATGTCGGGGAATACGCAAATAACAGCGGCGGCAAAACTCATTATTATATATGCTGACCCGGTACCGAGCAGGAAACCGAGAAAACGGTTTACCGTTTTCAGCCCCGGTAGGCTGAAAATCTTATTAATCAACGCCCCTATAAGGAGAAGGATAACGTAAGCCGCCACAAATACAAGCGCATAGATGAGCACGGGCGAAACAAGAGGAAAGCTCCGGCACACCGCGGGCGAAGCGAAAAAGGTCACGGCAACGGAGGCGGAAAGCAGCAGAAGGTCAAATACCGTGCTGACAAATCCTCTGACCGTACTGACGATAACTACAACTGCAAATATTATAAGAAGTATTACATCAACAATCCAAAGCATATCGCAAAACTTCGTCGCGGTCAGAATCTTATGTATCTGACCTCTGACGGCATACAGTAAAAAACTTCATCGGCATTTCTTGCGACAAGAGTACCCCTGCCCGAAGCATTCTTCGGAGTTCTGTCCTCCTTCGCATTACCGATCCCCAACCTTATTATTTCCCTGTCAGTCTCAAAAAACACAGAATTTCCATATCCCGCGGTAGAGATTATCTGATCCGGAACAGTTTGATTATACACCAGATGACCGTTTTTGTCAATCAAAAACACCTCACAACCGTCATATCCGCCGAAAACCGCCGAGCAACCGAAATCCCCGACCGCAATATCTATCGGTTCGGACTGAGAGCTGACATTTTTGGTGATTATTTCTTCCTTGAGTCTTCCGAGGCGGTCATATGTAAGTATTCTGTCGGTGCATACTGCTATCGCACTCCCGGACGAGGTAAAAGCGCAATAAAGCGGCATAGTACCGACTATCTCGTGCTCAGCGTAAGGTTTTTCCGACGGAACCTTTGACAGGCAGAGCTTCGTCGCAATATCTCCGTCCTTTTCGGCGAACGAGATAACGCAAAGTCTGTCTCCTCTCCCGGAAAGTGAAGCATCGACAACATATGAGGAATACCCGAAAGTCACGGTTTCCTCAAACCTCCGGTCGAAGACCTTTACCGCCGAGGTATGGGTATTATCTCCCGTAATCAATGCGTAGCTTCCGTTGTCTGCAACGGACGCGCCGTATATAGGATAATCGGTTGTATCGGAATGTACCTTTGTAAACATATTGTAGACCGAAAAGCTGTTACCTCCCGTACCGTATACGAGCATATACCTGTCAGAAGTCTCGATCGCCGAACGCGAATATATATCGTCGCCGCTGACGGCGAGCCTGCCGGACGCAGTATAGAGCTTAAGCCCCGTTGTCCCTGCAACCGCGAGCTTTCCGCCAAAGATCCCGAAGCCGCTGTCTTCTCCGGCATCAAGTATTACCTTATCTATTCCTGAATCGGCTGAAGTAAGATACCCGCCGAAATCGGTTATAAAATAATGAAGGTTATCGTATGATACCCACTCATTGTTGAATATGAGCGAAATGAGAAGAAAACCCCCCACAGTGGCAAGCACCAGCATCTCACCCGAAACGACTC
>CALYSG010000123.1 GCA_945485605.1 uncultured Clostridia bacterium | reverse complement strand
TTTTATCAATAGTCGATGTGAAAATTTTGTCATTCTTCGCACACTTTTCTCGTGTGTTTTTCACGTCTGCCTTTACACACGGGCGAAAATGTGGTATAATATCGTAAATATAAACAGCCGCGGATACCGCAGAACGTAAAAAACAGCGCCCTACCCTGCCCCAAAAGCAACATTCTCCGCACCGGGCAATACTTTTCTGTATATCTCAGCCCTTTCGGTGAGCTCCAACTTAAGCTCAAAGGTCTTAACGCCCTTGACTCGGGCAGAATTTCTCCGCGAGCGGAGAAATTCCGAGGGTTTTTGAGAAGTCCGAAAAAAGGCCGCTTGCAGACTTTTGAGGACCTTCCTCAAAAAACCGTCAAAGTTTCGGCTCTGCCGAAATGCCCCGAGTCAAGACTGTACTCCCGTGATCCGCATGCAAGTTCTTTGAAAGGGTGCGGGAAAACTTTCTTTTAAGAAAGTTTTCCCGCGTCTCCCGTAGCGTCTCCCGTATCCCCCGTTTTCACAATAATAAAAACAAACTCTATATAATAAGGAAGGACACAAAAAGTGGCAAACATTGAACTATCAACACAGCCTTACAAGGGCACGCGGGACTTCTACCCGCGGGAGATGACTCTCCGCAACTGGTTTTTCGGAAAGATCAGGGAGAGGCTTCAGCTCTGCTGCTTCGAGGAATATGGAGGGCCCATGCTCGAATCCCTCGACATATACATTGCAAAGAGCGGAGAGGAGCTTGCGGGCGAGCAGACCTACAACTTCGAGGACAGAGGCGGCAGGCGCCTTGCCGTCCGCCCCGAGATGACCCCCACCGTCGCACGTATGGTCGCGGGCAAGCTCGGCGAGCTCAGCTTCCCGCTCCGCTGGTTCTCTATCCCGAACCTTTACAGGTACGAGCGTCCCCAGCGCGGCAGGCTCCGCGAGCATTGGCAGGTCAATGTCGATATTTTCGGTGCCGACGGATTTGAGGCGGATACCGAGGTCATCTCGACCGCCGTATCGCTTCTCGACGCGCTCGGCGCGAAGAAGGATATGTACCGCGTCCATATAAATAACCGCCGGTTCTTCAATGACGTCATCTGCAGCCTCTGCGGAACCGACGCAGAGGGCGCAAAAAAGATATCCAAGGTCATAGACCGCAAGGGCAAGGTAGGCAGAGAAGCCTACGAGAAGGATATGATCGCCCTCGGAGTGAGCGCCGACATGATCGCAAAGCTCGACTCGGTCTACTCCATGAGCGTTACCGAGGCGGCGGCTCTCTGCCCCGACTCGCAGGGCGCCGCAGAGCTTCTCGGTCTCTTCTCTATGCTCGATAAGCTCGGACTGTCGGAGGTCTGTGAATTCGATTTCGGCATCATAAGAGGACTTGATTATTACACAGGCACGGTATTTGAGGTCTTCGACACCTCGCCCGAAAACAACCGCGCCATGTTCGGCGGCGGAAGGTACGATAACCTTGTCGGACTCTTCGTAAAGAACGCCCACGTCAGCGGCGTCGGCTTCGGATTCGGCGACGTAACGCTTGAAAACTTCCTTGTCACGCATAACCTCATTCCCGACGACCTGTATACCGGAAGGGCAAAGGTCCTCGTCACCCGCTTCGATGGCATCGACTACGAAACTTACGCCGACCTTGCCGCGAAGATCCGCGAAGCGGGCGTCGCCTGCACCGTCTATAACGGTCAGCAGAGAAAGATAGGCAAAGAGCTCGACTACGCCGGCAAGGCGGGCTTCACCCACGCCGTAACTATGGGCACAGACGAGAAGGCGGCGGGCATCGTGAAGGTCAAGAACCTCTCGCGCAGAGAGGAAAAGACCGTCGCTGTTCCAGACCTTGCCGACCCGAAGGTGTTTGACTGATCAATTACATGAAAAACGGAGGGCAATCCGATGAATGAAAAACTCAGGATCGGCATGATAGGTATGGGTTGCCGCGGCCGCGAGGTCATGAAGACCGTCCTCGGTATCGACGGCGTTTCGATCAGCTTTATCTGCGATCTCTACGACGACCGCACCGAGGCGGCAAGAGCCGAGATAGAGAAGCGTCAGGGCTTCTCTCCGCGCGTTACCGACGACTGGCACACCATGACCGACAGAGAAGAGCTCGACGCGGTGCTCGTGACCTGCTCCTGGGAGCCTCACATAGAGATGGCGGTCGCCTTCATGGAGGCGGGTATACCCGTCGGAGTCGAGGTCGGGGGCGCTTACAGCGTCGAGGATTGCTTTTTGCTCGTAAGGACCTTTGAGCGCACGAAAACGCCCGTGATGCTGCTCGAAAACTGCTGCTACGGCAGGTACGAGCTTATGGTGAAGAACATGGTCGACCTCGGGCTTTTCGGCGAGATAGTCCACTGCGAGGGCGGATACCGCCACGATCTTCGTCGTGAGATCACCTTCGGCAGAGAAAACCGGCATTACAGGCTCCGCAACTACCTTGCGCGCTGTTGCGAGAACTATCCGACTCACGAGCTCGGACCTATATCACAGATACTTCACATCAACCGCGGGAACCGTATGGTGAGCCTTGTCTCCATGGCGTCAAAGGCAAAGGGACTTCACGACTATATAGGCCGCACGGATGACGCCGACCGGAGCCTGCTTAACAGGGACTTTGCGCAGGGTGACGTCGTTACGACTATAATAAAGTGTGCGAACGGCGAAACGGTGACGCTGACGCTCGATACGACTCTTCCGAGGGCTTACAGCAGACAGTTCACGGTGCAGGGCACGCGCGGAATGTACTCGGAGGAGAATAACTCGATCTACCTTGACCGGGACCATACCGAGGATATGCACTTCTCGTGGAAGAAACAATGGAACAATGCCGAAAAATACCGCGAGAGATACGAGCACCCGATCTGGCGTGAATTTCTCGCCGACGGGCTTCGCGGAGGCCACGGGGGTATGGATCACCTTGTATACAGCGACTTTTTGCGGTGCGTAAGGGAAGGTCTGCCTATGCCGATCGACGCATACGATATGGCGTCGCTTATGTGCATCTCGGCGCTCTCCGAGCAATCGATCGCAACGGGAAGTATGCCGGTCGCGATCCCCGATTTCACCTCCGGCAAGTGGATCTCGCGCACCTGAGCACACAATCCGCTCAAAAGCCCTTGACAAATCCGAGGAGCTGTGGTATAATAGAAGAAATTCTATGAAGGAGCAACAGTTACTTTATTATGGACGGAGACAGTAGCGACGGTAATATACCCGAGCTGAACTGCTTCAATTCAATAGTAAGATGATATTAGCCGGCCTGCCGAGAAAGCAGGTCCGGCTTTGTTTGCATACTTCGGAATAATTTTTTTGGAGGTAAAAATGGAAATCCCCTTATGGCTGCTGATAATCATGCAGTTCGTTCTCATCGCACTTAACGCTGTCTTCGCCTGCGCCGAGATAGCCGTTATCGAATTCAAAGGCGCAAAACTCGACAAACTTGCCGAAGAGGGCAACAAACGCGCAAAAAGGCTCAAAAAGCTCTCGGATAATCCGGCAAAATTCCTTGCGACGATCCAGGTGGCAATAACCCTTTCGGGCTTCCTCGCCAGCGCGTTCGCCGCCGACGGATTCAGCATCTATATTGTCGACTGGCTCGGGTCGAAAGGGCTCGCAATAGCACCGGACGCCGTGATCGAGGCTGTCTCGATCTTACTTATCACCTGTGTGCTGTCCTATATCACCCTTATTTTCGGCGAGCTCGTGCCGAAGCGCGTCGCTATGACGAATACCGAAAAGACGGCGCTCGGGCTTTCGGGCCCCGTCTCGTTCATAGCCGTGGTCTTCAAGCCCGTCGTGTGGCTTCTCACCGCATCGACAAACCTCGTGCTGAAGATCCTTCACATCAACCCGAACGCCGACGAATCGGACGTGTCGGAGGAGGATATCAGAATGATGGCTGACGCGGGAAGCGAAAAGGGCATCATCGACGAAGAAGAAAATGAAATGATACAAAACGTGTTTGAGTTTGACGACATAACGGTCGGCGAGATCGCAACACACCGTACCGAGATGACCGTACTCTGGCTTGAGGATTCCGACGAGGAATGGCTCAGCACGGTAAAGAGATCCATACATTCATATTACCCGATCTGCGGAGACAGCATGGATCGCGTTACCGGGATCCTTGATGCCGAGAAGTATCTGCGCCTTGATGACCGTTCGCGCAAAGCCGTCCTGAAGGAGGCGAGCTTCAGACCCCGGTTTGTGCCTCAGGTAATGAAAGCTGACGTCCTGTTCCGTGAGATGAAGCGCGAGAATATCAATATCGCGGTCGTCGTCGACGAGTACGGCGGGACCTACGGTATCGTAACGCTCAATGACCTCATCGAGCAGATCGTCGGCGACCTTAACGAGTCGGAGGACGAGGGCGACATCAGAAGGTCGGGCAACGGCTTCCTGATCTCGGGACTTGCCGACAGAGAGAGCCTTGACGAGCTTTTTGACCTTGAGACCGACAGCGACTCGGCGACTCTCGGAGGCTGGGTGATGGAGAAGCTCGAGAAGATACCCGAGCCGGGCGACACGTTTGAGGAATCGGGCGTACTGCTTAAGGTCACGAAGGCAAACGACAAGCGCGTGCTTGAGGTTTACGCTGAAAAGCTCCCCGAGCCCGCCGACGAAGGCGAAACCGAGGAGCAAAAATAAAATTTCGCGGGGGGGACCTTCTTTCGGGAAGGTTCCCTTTTTATTGTAAAACGAGGTATGGGTGCAGGCAGTGCCTGCCTGCCGCCTCGCAAACAGAAATAATGTCTGCGAAGTAGCTTCGACGCTTTTTCTTTGGCACAGAAGGCGCAAAGAAAAAGCTTTGCAAAAAGAAAGCGCCGTTTGGGGGGAATTTCGCCGCCTGCGGGCGGCGACCAAAGGCTCTGCCTTTGGAAACCGCAAGC
>CALYSG010000122.1 GCA_945485605.1 uncultured Clostridia bacterium | reverse complement strand
CTCGATGATCTACAACTTCGGTGCAGCCATTCTTCGTGCTAAAGGAGACACAAAGTATCCTCTGATCGTTCTCGTTATATCGGGAGCGGTAAATGTTCTTTTAAACTTTATTATGGTCTATTCATTTGGCCGTACAGTTGACGGTGTCGCGATCGCGACCGTTGCATCTCAGATCATATCGGCGATAATGGTCATAGTATATCTCAGCAAACTCAACGACAGCTGCCGTTTCTCTCTGAAAAAGCTCTCTATAAAGACAGACAAGCTACTGAGGATCATCCGCGTCGGGCTTCCTGCGGGATTCCAGAGCGTAGTTTTCTCTATATCGAATGTTATGCTTCAGTCCTCCGTAAATGTTCTCGGCAAAGCGGCAATGGCAGGAAACGCTTCGGCAGCAAGTATTGACAACTTCATATACATAGCACAGAATTCGGTATACCATGCTTCGATAGCCTTCGTCGGACAAAGCTACGGTGCCGGGAATATGAAGAGGGTGAAAAAGGTTGCATTCACATCTTTGATACTTGTAACCGTGATAGGACTTGTTTTCGGCGGAGTGGTTTTCGCCTTGGGAAAACCACTTCTCGGAATCTACGGACTTGATGAATCTCCCGAAAAGGCAGAGGCACTCAAAAACGGAATGATGAGATTCTATATTACTGCACTTACCTATTTCATCTGCGGAATTATGGATGTTATGACCGGCCTTCTCAGGGGTGTCGGATGTTCACTCGTGCCAATGATAATTACCGCGACCGGAGTCTGCGGTACGCGTATTCTTTGGATCAAGTTGCTTTTTGAGCGGGTAGATTATTTCCACAATATGTTCTGGCTGTATATGTCATATCCGATTTCATGGACGATATCGGTAATTGCGCAGACAATAGCACTTATCATTGTGTACAAACGGATCGAAAAGCGTATGGATTCCTCTTCTCAGAATTATCCCGATAAAAAAGAACAGGCTTCGGTTTGAAGCCTGTTATTCTATATGTATTAACCCATAAACGGATTGTCGTGAGCCTTCAGTCTCATCTGCTTTATCACCGCGTTAGGCTTCTTTGAGCCGAAGATAGCCGTTCCGGCGACGAAAACATTCGCCCCTGCCGAAGAACATTGCGCGATATTGTCGGCGCTTATACCTCCGTCGACCTCGATATCAAGCTCGATGCCGTGCCGTTCCGCATAACGGCGGAGTTTTCTGACCTTATCGAGAGTTTCGGGGATAAGCTTCTGCCCCCCAAATCCGGGCTTTACCGTCATAACAAGAACCATATTGCACAGCCCCGCATCGACAAGCGGAATAACATTCTCAATCGGCGTTTCCGGCGAAACCGAAATCCCTGCCCGTATCTCGCGCTCACGCATTGAGCGCAAAAGCGCCGTGGGATCCTTGACTGCCTCATAGTGAACTGTAATGATATCGGCTCCTGCCTTCATAAATCTGTCAATATATCTTTCGGGATTGAAGACCATCATATGCACATCAAAGATCAGCATACTTTTCTTGCGCAAAGACGCAACGACTCCCGGTCCGAAGCTGATGTTCGGCACGAAGTTCCCGTCCATTATATCAAGGTGCAGATAGTTTGCCCCCGCGCTCTCAATCCTGTCGACCTCTTCACCGAGGCGGGAAAAATCCGCGGCAAGTAACGATGGAGAAATGTAAATCATTCCTTTGTCCTCCGGATAAGAATTGTCAAACGACAAATTTCAACATATTATGTAATATACAGGCGCGCCGGCGGTAATCGGACGGTTTAAAAAGCAGGACGTGGGAATTAACCTCTTCCGCTACGCGCTTTCGGGGGCAAATCAGTTGCCCCCCTTGTTTTTCTGTTCAACAAGGCATACGGCTCTCGCGGCGATCCCTTCGTGCCTTCCCGTAAAACCAAGATGCTCCTCTGTCGTAGCCTTTACGCTCACGGCACCTGTATCAATGCCCATAGCTACGGCAAGATTTGCTCTCATTGTATCTATGAAAGGAGCGAGCTTAGGTGCCTGCGCAATGACGGTGGAATCGACATTAACGATCGAATATCCGTTCTCGCGAACCCTATCGGCAACCCTTGACAGCAATACGAGGCTGTCAGCTCCGAGATAAGCGGGATCATTATCGGGAAACAGTTTTCCTATATCACCGAGAGCTGTGGCACCGAGAAGCGCGTCGGCTATCGCATGTGCCAAAACATCGGCGTCCGAATGACCGTCAAGTCCCTTTTCATAAGGAATATCAACTCCTCCGAGAATAAGTCTTCTCCCCTCGGTCAAACGGTGAACATCATATCCTTCACCGATCCGCATTTTCCTTCTCCTTTGCACGTTTTTCTGCCCCGATAAGTGCCTCGGCAAGGAAAACATCATCAGGCGTTGTGATCTTGATATTTTTCTTGCCTGTCTCAACGAGCTTTATTCCCTTGAAACCGATACGTTCTGCGAGCGAGCAATCGTCGGTGGCCAAAAAGTTTGCCTCGCGTGCGGTATAACCCGACGCGCGGTAAAGGTTCGTTCCGAAGACCTGTGGCGTTTGAGCCAGCCAGACAAAGTTTCTGTCCTCAGATCCTTCTATAAATCCCGAGGCATTGGCCTTTTTCACAGTATCCGTCGCCGCTGTCGCCGCTGTCGCCGCTCCGAACTCATAAGCCGCAAGACATACTTTCTCAATATCGTCGGGATCGACAAGGCACCTTGCTCCGTCGTGAAATGCAACGAATTCAGCCTTGTCCGAGACCTGCCTGAAGCCGAGCCAAGCCGACGTCTGTCGGTTTTCACCACCCGCTACTACGGCATACACCTTCTTGAAACCATACTTTTCGCAGAGCGTTATGACGTCACGGATCTTGTCTTCCTTCGTCACGACGACAATATCTTTTATGCATGGCGAATTTTCAAAGGCACGAATACTCCTTGCCAGTACCGGCATTCCGCAGACGGTAAGAAACTGTTTGTCCTTGCCTTTCATTCTGCACGAATTTCCCGCGGCAAGGATAACGGCTGTCGTGCGTTTGTATTTTTTCCTTCCCGCAGCGGCTCGAACTACGTCAGCTGCGGCAGATGCGATATTCTCAGCCTTGGTTTTTCTCATTTCACTTCATAAGCTCGTCGAGCATTTGCACCCGACGCGCGTGTTTTCCACCCATATATTCGGTTGAAACGAAGATATCAGCGAGATCGCAAGCCAGTCCCTCTCCTATGACACGTGCACCGAAGCAAAGAACATTTGCATCGTTATGCTCACGGGTCAGACGCGCAGAATAGGTATCGGAACAGCAAGCAGCCCGTATACCCGAATGCTTGTTTGCCGCGATAGACATACCTATTCCCGTGCCGCAGACAAGTATCCCGCGCTCAAAGTCACCGAGCTGTATCCTTTTGCATAATGCATCGGCAAATACCGGATAATCACAGCTCTCTGCCGAATACGTTCCGACATCTGTAACCGCGATACCCTGATCTTCAAGATGCTCAATTATCTTAAGCTTTAATTCATAGCCCGCATGATCCGAGCCTATGACAATTCTGTTTATCATATGTTAAACACCTCCGTATTATTTTCCAAGATTTTCAAGCGAGCCCGACTCACGTTCAAGCCTCATGCGCTCCGCCTGCGAAAGGCGCAGGTAGACGGGTGAAAGCTCGATATCAGACGTGACCTTACCCGCTTTGTAAGCCGCAAGTGCACACTGCGCGACGGAGTATGCCGATTGATGCCTTGATCTTTCCGTGGCAGACACGGCATCGATCCTGCCTCCGAAGCCTGCCAGTGTGATTCCCGTACCGTCTCCGCAAACAAGAACGCGCCTTCCGGTCTTAAGAAGCTCTTCGCAAAGCTCGTCTATCGCCAGTGCGCGGTCCTCGCAGATCCGACTGCCGTCGCCCTCAAAAAGAGCGTTGTAGACCTGACCTCGGCGTGCGTTCATGCAGGGACATATTATTCCGTCAAAGCCCCTTGAATTGTATGCCAATGCCTCAAGAGATGATACACCGATGCATGGCTTATTTCTTCCGAATGCAAGTCCTTTTATTGTTGCTGCGCCTATCCTTACTCCCGTAAACGATCCGGGACCCGCGGCGCAGGTAAAAAGGTCTATTTTGTCGGTACCGACCGACGAGAGCGAAAGGAGCGATTCCACCATTGGCAAAAGCGTCTCGCTGTGTGTATTCCCGTTATTCAGCGAATACTCGCCGATAAGTCTCTCGTCCTCGCAAAGTGCGACCGATGCGACGAGCGCGGTGCTTTCAAGCGCCAGAATCAGCATACGGTAACTTCATCTCCTTTTATAAGCTCCGCGACGATATGTCTCGGATCGTCGCCGTTTCCGTCAAATTTGACTTTTATATAACTTTCAGGGAGCGCATACGCAATACTGTCCGCCCATTCACAAACGACTATTCCCTTACGGTCGGCGTAATCGTAAAATCCCGTGGAATAAAGGTCATCGTCATCCTTTATCCTCCAAACATCAAAATGATACACATCCGGATCGCCACGGTATTCATTCACAATGGCAAACGAAGGCGATCTGACCGTCGCTCCGGGACACATGACAGAGCAAAAGCCCCTTGTAAAAGCAGTTTTGCCAGCTCCGAGCCCTCCGCAGAGCGCCACAAAACGCGGACAGTTACCCTGCTTCATAAAATCCGCGAGTCGCGCGCCTGCCGCCTCTGTTTCCGTCGCACTGAAGCATTTCAAGTCAAAAATAGATTCCGCCATCGTTCTACTCCATAATATCTCTTTATACATTATAACATATTTATTTCTCATTGTAAAGTATGGAACAATAATAAATCCGGAGGTCTTTCGATCTCCGGATGATTTTTGTTTCTGTTTATTTTTTTGAAATATTGGCAAATTTAACTTTCACTCTGTCAAAAACGTTATTGTTAGGC
>CALYSG010000121.1 GCA_945485605.1 uncultured Clostridia bacterium | reverse complement strand
GACTGTCGGAGTTGTGCTGCCTTCGGTCATAATAATAGTCCTAATCGCCTCTGTGATAAAGAACCTGCTTAAATATTCGGGCGTTCAGTCATTTCTTTCGGGCATACAGCCCGCGGTCATCGGGATGATCATCGCTACGGCGGTGACTATGGGGCTTAAGACTCTGCTTTCTCTCTCGACCTTCGGCAACCCGGTCAGACCGGATGTGAAGGGACTTTTGATACTTGCGATCCTTGCCGCGATCCATATCCTTACCTTGAAAATAAAGAAAAAGCGCCCGTCGCCGATAGTTATGATACTTATTTCGGCGGGGCTCGGACTGATTATGTATTCGCCGCTGATATTACCGGCGTGAGGAGGTTATATGAAGTACATACTTGTGACCGGAGCCTTCGGAGGCATGGGGAGAGCTACGGTGAAGGCTCTCGCCGAGAGAGGCTTTAGCGTTTTTGCCCTTGACAGAAAGGTCGGTAAAGCAGAGGAAGGTATCATTCCCGTCGAAGCGGACATTACTGACGAGGAGAGCGTAGCCGCCGCTCTGTTTAAAGTTAAAGAATACACCGACTCGCTTTTTGCGATAGTGCATTATGCGGGCGTGTATATGCTCGGCTCGATGGTCGAGATGAGCGGTGAACGCTTTGAGTCGATATTCCGGATAAACCTTTTCGGTGCGGCAAGGGTGAACAGGATCTTTCTGCCGTTACTCGGTAACGGAAGTCGCATTATAATGACGACGAGCGAGCTTGCACCGCTCGATCCCTTGCCGTTTACCGGAATTTACGCCGTAAGCAAGAGCGCACTCGATAAGTACGCTTATTCCCTGAGAATGGAGCTTCAGCTCCTCGGCATAGGTGTCTCGGTCCTGCGTGCGGGAGCGGTAAAAACGAAGATGCTCGGCGTTTCTACCGACGAGCTTGACAGCTTTTGCAACGGTACAAAGCTCTATCGTTGCAACGCCGCGAATTTTAAGCGGATCGTCGACAGCGTGGAGGCGAAAAGCGTCGCACCCGAAAAGATCGCGGCAAAGACTGTTAAGATCCTCGGAAAGAAGGATCCCTCGTTCGCCTATTCGATCAATCGGAATCCGCTTCTCAGGCTTCTCGGGATCCTGCCGAAGAGAATGCAATTTTTCATAATAAGAAAAATACTCAAATAAAAAGGGCCGGTATCAGCCCTTTTTCTTGCTTTTAATATCATCTGTCGCGGGACCGTCTATAAGATTGCCGTCGGAATCAAAGCGCGATCCGTGACACGGGCAGTCCCACGAGTTCTCTTCGGGGTTCCATTTGAGAGCACATCCGAGGTGCGGGCAACGTTTTTTCGATGGTGTGAGAAGATTCACCGTTGCTTCTGCGAAATTGATCGCGAGCTGAGGTCTCATAATGCTTCGAGATGGTGAAAAAAGTTCGGAATAAGTGTTGCTTTTACCCTGCACAAGGTCGGTAAGGATCGATGCGGCGACCATTGAAGACGTCATGCCCCATTTGTTGAAGCCCGTAGCGACGAAGAGATCCGGCGTTGATGCCGAATATTTCCCGATGTAGGGAATACCGTCGAGGGTCATGCAGTCCTGCGTTGCCCAACGGTAGACGATTTCCGATTCGGGGTAGTATCTTTTCGCGAAGGCTTCAAGCTCGCGCCGGTTTCCTCCGCTCTTGCCAGTTCGGTGACCGCCGCCTCCTATGAGAAGAAGTCCTTCGGCATTCCGGAATGACATTCCGCCCGCCTCACCGTCAATATACATACCGCCGAGGTCGGGGGCGTTTTTGAGCGCGATCACATAGGAGCGGTCCTGGTACTGCTTCAGGAAATACAATCCGTGCTTGTTTAGAAACGGGAAATGCGTGGCAACTATGATCTTATTTGCCTTTATCGTGCCTTTGTGTGTTTTTGCAAAGCCTTTCCCGAGCTCGAGCACCTTGGTGTGCTCGAAGATCCGTATCCCCGGAAGCAGCGCCGCGATAAATTTCAGCGGGTGAAACTGCGCCTGATTCGGAAATTCGACGGCTCCCGCGACCGTGAACGGCAGGGGGAGATTTACGGCTCTCTTTGCCTGAAAGCCTATGCGAGAGAGGGCCTTAAGCTCTTCTTCGATCACGTTCGGATCGTTCAGAGAATAGGCAAACGCCGATTTTTCAGAGAATTCACAGTCAGCTTCGTGAGAAAGACTTCGGTAAGCATTAAGCGCATCCTCGTTCGCCTTAAGGTAAAGCCGTGCCTTTTCTTCGCCGAAGCGTTTAATAAGCGTATGATATATCAATCCGTGCTGAGATGTTATTTTGGCTGTCGTATTTTCAGTAATGCCGCCGCATAGCCTGTCGGCTTCGACAAGTATGCAGTCTGCCCCCGCGCGTGTCAGGCTGTAAGCACAGAGAATTCCCGCCATTCCGCCTCCTATCACAAGGACATCTGCGATTATATCGCGGTCGAGAGAGCCGAAATGAGTAAGTTCCTCCGTGTCAGCCCATAGAGACCTGAATTTTTCCGCCATAAAAATACCTCCGTTTGATAGAAGTATTTCCTTTATCGGCAGTTTTATTACTGCCGGCGGAATGATATGATTCCATCGGGAAGCAGGGTCGGAAGCTCTGTCATCCGGAGCATGGTGCAACCGTAGGGAATAAGTCTTCTCCCCCTCGGTGCATCGATCGGGCGACGGCTTTTCGGTGATCTTGCGGGGACGGTCTCAAAGCCGTCCTCAAAGCCCCAATCAATGTGTGCAAGGTCCGCGTCGATCGTCAGCGGCGGATTCGACTCGGAGAAGGGAATATCGCCGATAGGGTGCTCTGCTACGCGGAAATTTCGGCTCGCAAATGCAAGATTCCAGTCCGACACGCCCCTGTAGTTGTAGTCACAGTAGGGGAATTTGCGCTCTACCCCCTTTTTTTCGTATTCGACTCGTTCGACCTCCGCGCGGATCGGCAGAGAAAAGACAAGTGAGCCGTATCTGAGCACTGACATACCCTTCGGGCGTCGGCAGAGGTGCGGCTCCGCAGTGAAGGATACCGTTATCTCGTTCAGACCTTTGTCAAAGCCCTCAAAACGCAAAATACCGTTTTGCGCACGGTGTTGCTTTCCGTTTACGGTCAGACCGTGTGCGAATGAAGGGATCCTTACCGACAGAGTCATGTCGGTCTTTTTTTCTGCCCTGACAAGTAACCGGAAAGAATTGCGGAAGGGATAATCTGACTCAAGTGTGACCCTTACAGGCACACCGCAGAATGCGGTATTGACCTCGGAGGGGAGGGGAATGGCACAGATAATTCCGTCTTCTGCCCGAAGGAATGTCGAGAGGGCGAGCTTCGGATAGCCCTGACCGAAATTTGCGGTACAGCAGCCGAAGTGAGGCTCAAGCCCGAAAATATGTGCCGATGGGCCGTTGGTACGGAAATGCGAGCGCCCGGGGAAGGGCGTGCAGTCGATCTGATTGACAGTCTGAACGTACTGGTGTGCCCACATGTCCTCTGTAAGTGTTGCGGGAAGCGCATTGAAGGCTACCGTCTCGAGCCTTTCCGCCCATTCGGGTGCTCCCGTGAAGGCGTAGAGCTGTTCCATCGAGTCCATAAGCTCGACCACCGCGCATAGCTCTGTGCCCTGCGTCGGGCTGGTCCCCGACAGGCACTCGTCGCCGGTGAAGGTCCCGACAGCCGTGCCGTTGAAGCGCCGGAGGACGGGATATTCGCGTTCGGCAAAGCCGGTAAGCTCTTTTCCGATCAGATCTGCCGAAAGCACTTCGGATTTCAGCATCATGCAAAGATTAACAATATGAGTGTCAAAGGTCCATTTGTTGAGAGGGCGCTCCCAAGCCTTTTCGACAGTGCGGTAGTCCTTGCCCTCGGCGGCGAGGCGTTTTGCGAGCACCTTTATCCATTCCTCGGGCTGACGCGAGTAGAGAAAATTCAGAGCCGGAAAGCCTTCAAACCAACGGTACCTCCCCCATCGGGCAAGGCTGACCTTGCCTTCCTCGAGAAGCTCCGCAAAGTTCTTCATCAGACGGTAGAGAGCCGAGGGGACCCTCTCGTCGCCGGAACACTCGTAATATCGAAGGAGCACCTTTGAAATGAGAAGTATCGCCCAGGTGTCGTAATTTTTGCGTTCTTCGGGAGCTACGGGGCAGATCCAGCCGTCCTCTTCCTGACGAGCAAGGATCGAGTCTATATAACGCTTTGTACGCGAGATGAGGTCCTTGTCATCAAGAAGGTATGCAAGCGGGACGGCACCGTCGAGCCAGTAGGGTACGCGCTCCCAGCCCTCGCGATCTCCCCCGATCCACGCGCTGTCGCGGACATCGGGCCACACCTTGTCAAGGTTCCCGCATAGCCCCGCGGCTTCGATCTCAAGCTGCCTTCGAAGCCAGCCTCGCGGTTTAAGCTCGCGTGAGGTGAAAAAAGAATATTTGCCTTTCATGTTAGTAAACATGGCTTTCGCGTAAGCGAAAACTTCCTTTCCCGGGGGAATTGCGTTTGGTTTTGCAAAGCAAGATCATTGCCGTGCAGCAACGAAAGCCGCAAAACCCGCGTGAAAAACGTATTTTTCACACCGGCCTCCCGTGTGATTTTTTATCATTATAAGGGAAAATGTTTCCCGCGTCAACTGCATAACCGGAAAAAACGTTTCTTTTTTGCCCCCATTATCAGCCTCGCTTCGCTATCCCGACAAAAAGTTTCATTTTTTAAAATCGGTTGCGAGGACTTGAATCGACGTGAAAAAGAGGATTATAAAATATAAAAGCAATGGCTGACCACGGCGGTCAGCCATAAATTATTGAAAAAACAGATTACAGCGGCCAAATTTTTTGCAATCCTTGACAATATAGTTTTTTACATTATAATACCATAAGACTAATTCGCGTAATTGTCAAAATCTTTGTAATTGGTCTTTTTTGCCATG
>CALYSG010000120.1 GCA_945485605.1 uncultured Clostridia bacterium | reverse complement strand
TCTGAGCTTGAAGGGCTCAGAATCGCGGCACAGAACGGAACCTTCCATGCCGACGCGCTGTCGCAGATCAAGAATGTCAAAAGCTCGACATATCCCGAATTTGCCGACCTTCTTATGGCTCTCAAGAGCGGCGCGATCGACGGTTACATCGCCGAGGACCCGACCGCACGCACCGAATGTGCAAAGGATCCTTCACTCGGATATATTCCTCTGAAGAACAACGACACAGGCTTTACCGCGACCGATAAACAAACCGGTATTGCAATTGCAACGAAGAAAGGCTCCGACCTTATTGAAAAGATCAATGCGATTCTTGCCGAGATTCCCGAGGAAACGAAGAGAACGCTTATGTCACAGATGGCTGACATCTGCGCAGGGAAGGAAGTCAAGGAGCTCGCCCTTAAATCAGAGGCTCCCGCAACCACGAACGGCACCCTCAAGATCGCCATGGAATGTGCATATCAGCCCTATAACTGGACCGATCTCGATACCCCGACGATCGGCGCGGTTCCCATGTACGGCGACGGAGGAAATGTAAAGAACAAGCAGTATGCCAACGGCTATGATGTTCAGATAGCGCAATATGTTGCCAATAAGCTCGGAATGAAGCTTGAAGTCTACGATATGAAATGGGATTCCCTTATTCCCGCAGTTCAGCTCGGAACGGTCGATGCAATAGTTGCGGGTATGAGCCCTACGGAAGAAAGGGAAAAGGAAGTTGATTTCTCAGATCTCTACTATTCTTCCGACCTCGTTATAATATACAAGAAGAAGTAAATGGGATTCTTTAACGATGTTTTTGAGATAATCTCAAAATATTACTACTTCCTGCTCCAGGGGGTAGGATACACAATGCTTATCGCGTTGACCGGCACTGTTGCCGGTCTCGCGATAGGCCTTCTTTCGGGTATAATCAGAACGGCGCCGCTTTCGAGAAACGGTTTTCTGAGAGCTCTGCATAAAATCATAAACGCGCTGATATCGGCATATATAGAGATATTCCGCGGCACACCTATGATGGTACAGGCAATGGTCATCTATTGGGGATTTGCTCTTTTCAACGGAGGAAAGACTCTGCCTCTCATTCCGTCCGGCATTATAATCGTATCTATCAATACGGGCGCTTATATGGCAGAGATCGTGCGCGGCGGAATCATGTCGATAGACAAGGGGCAGACAGAGGGTGCTCTCTCAATAGGTATGACTCACAGGCAAACCATGTTCTCGGTAATAATACCGCAGGTAATGCGGAATATTCTCCCGTCAGTCAGCAATGAATTTGTAATAAACATCAAGGATACCTCTGTTTTGAACGTCATCGGCGTTACCGAGCTCTACCACTTTGCCGACATAATAAAGCGCAACAGCGCGAAGACCTTTCAAACCTATTTCGTTGTATGCATAATATATTTCATACTTACGTTCTCGGTAACAAGGCTTCTGAGGCTTGCCGAAAAGAAACTTATGGGCAAGGAAAATTACGTTATCTGCGGCTCTCAGTCGGATTCAAAGGCAGAGATCCACGTGAAGGAGGAGGCCGATCATCATGATGACTGAATCTATTATAGAAATCCGCGATCTTTGCAAATCTTTCGGAGATCATGATGTCCTTAAAGGCATTGATCTTTCGGTCAGGCGCGGAGAGGTAGTTTGCATTATAGGTTCTTCGGGATCGGGAAAATCAACGATGCTTCGTTGTATAAACCTTCTTGAAACTCCAACCTCGGGAGATATAATCTTTGAAGGGAACAGCATACTTGAAAAAAACGTAAAGCTCGGCAACTACCGGACAAAGGTAGGGATGGTCTTTCAGCAGTTCAACCTCTTTGATAATATGACGGTGCTTAAGAACTGCACAGTCGGTCAGATCAAAGTACTCGGCAAGAAGCGTGCCGAAGCCGAAAAGACTGCTCTTGAATTCCTTGAAAAGGTAGGCATGGCGCAGTACAGAAACGCAATGCCGCGTCAGCTCTCGGGCGGTCAGAAACAACGTGTAGCTATCGCCCGAACGCTTTCAATGTCGCCGGACGTGATCCTTTTTGATGAACCTACGAGTGCGCTTGATCCCGAAATGGTCGGCGAAGTGCTCGAGGTTATGAAAAAGCTCGCAGATGCTGGCTTTACAATGATAGTCGTTACTCACGAAATGCAGTTTGCACGTGAAGTCTCCGACCGGGTAATATTTATGGATCAAGGAGTGATAGCCGAGGAAGGCTCACCTGAAGAGATCTTTACCTCACCCAAGAATCCTCGTACTTGCGAATTTCTTGCCAGAGTCCTTAACTGACTGAAGAATAATAACTATATTTATAGCCTTCTTAACAGAGATTTCATATTTGCGTGCTATCATCTGTATATCGCTTGAATATAAGGAAGTTGTCTTATGAGTGAAAATGGAAATACAGGTGAAGAGATTTCTCTGAAATATGAAAGAAAAGGACAGGTAGCCAAGAGCGGACTTCTCGGGGTATTCATAGGTCTTGCAATAATAATACCGGGTGTCAGCGGGGCGGCAGGCGCGATAATATTCAAACTATATGAAAATCTGCTCTACGCCATTGGCAATCTGCTTAAAAAATTCGGAAAATGCTTTTTATTCCTTCTGCCGATAGGAATCGGAGCGATAGTCGGTGTAGGAGGAGGATTTTTCGGTGTCAAAAAGCTGCTCGATCTGGTTCCCTTTGCGATAGTCGCACTTTTTGCCGGTTTGATGTTGGGATCTTATCCGGCGATAACCGACCAGCTCAGGGGAGAGAAGAGAACACCGAAGCGGACGGTGCTGATGATAATCGGAGTGATTATTCCTATACTCATTGCGGTAGGTTCCACATTTATAAGCTCGGCAGACCGATCGCTCGAAAACCTTACGTTCTACCACTATATTCTGTTTGTCCTTCTCGGATATGCAGTCGGTGTGACACAGATAGTCCCGGGAATGAGTGCAACGGCACTTCTCATGATGCTCGGTTACTTCACCCCGATGATGAAATCGATAGGATTCGGACTGCTGAAAAACATTCCCGTGTTGCTTGTATTCGTGTGTATGTTCATAGGGTTTATCGCGGGATTGCTGACCTTTTCAAAGCTTCTGTCGTTACTTCTCACGAAGGCAAAGGCATCAACATTTTACTTCATATCGGGGCTTTCACTCGGTTCTATACTCACAATGTTCTTTAATCCCGAGATGTATGAGGTCTACTGCAATTGGGCATCAAACGGAATCGTATGGTGGGAACTTATTCTCGGCATGGTTCTGTTTGCCGGAGGAATGTTTGCATCAAACAGACTTGTCGCATTTGAAAGAGACAAATAAGTAATATAAAAAAGCACCAACGAAGAATCGATTCGTTGGTGCTTTTTTATGTTGTCAGACCGTTTCACGCTTCAGCACATAAGTTGCCGGAGCTTTTCCGTTCACGGTGTCGGCAGTGATAACTACTTTATCAATGTCGGGGCGTGACGGAATCTCATACATTATGGATGTCATTAGATTTTCCATTATTGCGCGAAGCCCGCGTGCGCCCGTGTTGCGCTCTATTGCAAGGTTAGCAACGGCTTCAAGGGCGCCGTCCCCGAATTCAAGGCTCACGCCGTCCATTCGGAAGAGCTTCTCATATTGCCTCAGAAGGGAATTCTTTGGTTCTTTTATAATCCTCACAAGCGCAGTCTCGTCAAGATCGTTAAGAGACACTATAACAGGAAGCCTTCCCACAAGTTCCGGAATCATACCGAATTTCACTATGTCGTGAGGGATGACATCTTTATAGATTCCTGTCTTACGCTTTTCCTCTTTTTTAAGGATCTCGCCGGCAAACCCAACCGTCTGATTGCCTTTACGATGCTCTATGATCTGATCAAGGGTATCAAAGGCTCCGCCGCAGATAAACAGGATATTTTCTGTATTTATCTGAATGAATTCCTGATTCGGGTGCTTTCTGCCGCCTTGCGGAGGCACGTTTGCCACCGTACCCTCAAGTATTTTGAGCAGTGCCTGCTGAACTCCCTCACCGGAAACATCACGCGTGATCGAGCGGTTTTCGCTTTTTCTCGCGATCTTGTCGATCTCGTCAATATAGATTATTCCTCGCTCGGCAAGTCCTATGTCATAGTCGGCAGCCTGTATCAAACGGAGAAGAATATTTTCAACGTCTTCACCGACGTATCCTGCCTCGGTAAGTGTCGTTGCATCTGCAATGGCAAAGGGAACCTTAAGCGTTTTTGCGAGCGTCTGCGCGAGAAAAGTCTTTCCGACACCGGTAGGACCGATAAGGAGAACATTGCTCTTCTGAAGCTCTGTCTCGTCTTCCTTTTGGTTCTGCGTATCCTGACTTTTCTGACCTTTACGTTTCTGAGCCTTCGGATCCTTCTGTTCCTTGCTCAGAACCCTCTTATAGTGATTGTAGACTGCGACCGAAAGCGTTACCTTTGCTTCGTCCTGCCCTATGACATACTGATCGAGAGATGCTTTTATCTGTTTAGGCTTCGGAAGGGAATCGAGAGAAAGCTTGTTTCCTTTTGCCTCTGCTTCCGCTTCCTCGTTTTCATAAAGAAGGCGCTCACAGGCATCGACGCAGAAGTCGCAGATATAAAGTCCCGTCGGAGAAGGAATAAGATAGTTGACCTGATTCTCACTTCTGGCGCAGAAAGAGCAATATCTGAGGTTCTTGTTGCCGTTTTTGGTATTGTTGTTTTGTGCCATTTGGAATCACGCGCGCTTAGTCATTATCTTATCGATAAGGCCGTATTCAAGCGCTTCCTCCGCTGTTAAAAAATTATCTCTTTCGGTGTCCGCGCAGATCTGCTCATAGCTCTTGCCGGTCCTTTCGGCAAGGATCCTGTTGAGCCTTTCCCGAATGCTGAGAATAAGGTCTGCATGGATCTTTATATCGGTCGCCTGCCCCTGGAATCCGCCGAGAGGCTGATGGATCATGATCTCGCTGTTGGGAAGGGCATAG
>CALYSG010000119.1 GCA_945485605.1 uncultured Clostridia bacterium | reverse complement strand
GAGTTTTTCATTTTTAACCTCCTTGCGGTTTTGCCGTTATTATATGCTGATAGCGCAAATGAGTCAAGAGAATTGTAGAAATTGATTTTCTAATCTTTCCGAAGTGTCTGTAGAATTTCTCAAACGCAATTCTACTAATAGTAGAATCGAGAATTCTACTTGACAAAGGGGATAAACGGTGGTATACTTGAAGCATGAAAAGCGTAAATGAGATACTTTCGGGCAATCTTGTCAAACTCAGGAAGAAAAATAAGCTGACCCAGGCTGAGCTTGCCGAGGCTATCCACTATTCCGACAAAAGCATAAGTAAATGGGAAAAGGGAGAATCCTGCCCGAGTATTGCCGTCGCGGCAGAGATTGCAAAATTCTACGGAGTGACGCTCGATGATCTTATAGACGAAAATTTCGTTGCCGAGGAGGCGGCACCGAAAGAAAAACAGCGCAAAGCAAGCTACCTTGTTATAACTCTGCTTGCGTGTTCGGTAGTCTGGATGATCGCGACACTTTCTTTTATCTACGGAAACCTTGTCGGCATGGACAGCCCGTGGCTTACCTTTCTTTACAGCGTGCCGGTGACGACAATCATACTTCTCGTTTTCAATACTCTATGGGGAAGAAAACGGTTGAATTATCTGATAATATCGATTATGGTGTGGTCGTTGCTGACGAGCCTTTTTGTTCATATACTGACGCTCGGGCATGTCGTATGGATGCTCTTTCTCATAGGTGTGCCGGCACAGATATCAATTACTCTTTGGTCAAGGCTTAAGAGTCCTTCACTTGTTCCCGAATTTCTTCAACGTAAAAATAAAAATTCAGGCAACAAAGAATCCGACAGCTTAAAATAAAAATCCAAAAGCTCACCGCGATCCGAACAAAGGCATCGCGGTGAGCTTTTGGGTGATCTGAAAAGATCCGTTTTACCTGTCTGAGCTTCCCGAGTTTTCCGATCTGACAAAAGCTTTGATTCCGAAGCAGAGAAGCTCGGTGAAGAGCATGAATATCGAAACGGTGATGCCGACGCCGACAGATACCGTTCCCGCGTCCATTCCGCCGATTATGCCGATAAAGGCGAAGAAGAATACCACACTGCAAACTGCATGAAAAATATTCAGAAAGCGCGACGAAGCAAGCATGCCGATGATGCTGCCGTGATACTCAGGCGATCTGCTGCGCTCAGAGCGATTCACTCCGATGAATTTGCAGTTGCTTTCATATTGATTATTATATGCCTTATTCATAAAAACCTCCGTGCCGATGTGGCGTCTTGATTACTGATTCCCCCTTGCTTTTCCGCTTCGGGAACTCAACTGTCGACATTATAGCACACAAAATGACATTTGTCAACACCAAAATTCCAAAAAAAGAAAAAAATCTCGAAAACCCCTTTACAAATCGGAAAATTGGTGGTATAATATTGTCACAATAAGAAAAGAGGTGTGCACATGGACTATATAGACAGAATAAAGCAGCTCAAAGCCGAACAGAAGATTACAAACGACGAGCTTTCGGAAAAAACAGGGATCCCGCTTGGAACGCTCAGCAAGATCCTTGCCGGTATCAGCGATTCGCCGAAGCTCTCAAACATTGTCCTTATTTGCAACGCACTCGGGTGCTCTCTCGACTATGCTGTGAGCGGTATCCCGGAAAACAGGAATAATTTCACGCTTGAACCGGGGGAGATAAGTTTTATTGAAAATTACCGAGAGCTTGACCGTCACGGCAGGGAGATGGTCACGCTTGTGCTCGATAAGGAAAGAGAAAGGCTGCGTTCGGCAAGTTACGGAGACGCCGGAGGCAGAAGCGTCGAATCCGTTTCCGGTACGTCAATCGGAGATCCGAGGACGAAAGCGAAGATACTTAGTCCCTCGGTGACGGTTACCGGTTTCAGCCGCAGAAATATTCCTTTGTTTGATCTTCCCGTATCGGCAGGAACAGGGGTTTTCCTTGACGATACTACCGCGGAGGAAATTACTATTTCGGAAAACGCACGTACTGCGGGCGCGGACTTCGCAGTCAGGATCAGCGGGCACAGCATGGAGCCGAAATTCCGCGACGGAGATATCCTTCTGGTGTCTGATTGCGATTCGGTCGAGAACGGAGAGCTCGGGATATTCGTGCTGGACGGATCGGGTTATTTCAAGGTGTTCGGCGGAGATCGGCTTATTTCGCTCAATCCCGAATTCGGCGATATTATGTTGAAGGATTTTACGGAAATTTCCTGCTGCGGAAAAGTTATCGGGAAACTTAAAAGAAAATAAAAAATTCTATTGAAAAAAAACGTCTTCTGTGATATAATGACAATTGTATATTGATTAATGAAGTATATTGTCATGGAGGAATCAAATGAACTCTGATAAGCTCAAGGTAGTTATGCCCTATGCAAGCGTAGGTTGTTGCGGGCTCGGGGGCATAGTACTCTTCATTTTTGCACTCGTTAACAGTCATGCGCCTGTTAAGACCATGTTGATGATCTCGGCACTTCTTCTGATTGTGGAAGCCGGACTCGTTTATCTTTATATGTTTTCACTCAGGGAAAGAAACAGAAATTTCTTTCTTACCGACAGAGAGACCGGGAAAACGGTGGGAATCGGAAAGCTGACATTCGAGAGTGTTAACGATAGCATGAACTATTTTATGGCTAACCGTATAGAGAGTGCGGATGAGCCTTGGGTAGGCGGGATGCTTGCACGTCGCGGAATATTCGGAAATGATGATATTTTCAAGCCGCTTGTGGTGTACAAGATGTTCTACGACCTTGCTGTAACAGATAAATTCGAGAGTTGGCAGCTCTTTTTCAGAATGCCGAACGCCGATTTTGCGAGAATGCTCAACTGCCTTGAATCTGTCGGGGATCTCAATATGTTAAGGAAGCTGACCTCTATCCGCCGCATAAACGACGGTACGGAAACCGAGCGTCTTGCCGATTGTATAAAGGGCAATACGCGCTACATTGAGAATCAAATGATGGAATATATCACGAACAATATCAGCCTTTTCGATGAGGTAAAAAACGAGGACTGATTAATATCTGAAAAACGCTCCGTTTCGGTCTGCACTTTGTTTTGGAAATATTCTGTTTCCGCTTGCGGAATGCGGCTGTCTAAGCCGCAAAGAATATTTCGGAACGGCGTAAATTGGATTTCAATTTACCGCTATCTGTGCACGCCGTTTACGGAGCGTTTTTCTTCGGGCATAATCCTTTTCTATTAACATATCATATAATGAATAAAAAAATATATGGAGGATTTATGCTGCTTACAAGACCTTATTTCCGCGAAAGAGCTGTCGCTTATGCCCGCCGTTGGGCACTGTCGAGGAACCCTTTGTTTGCCGATTTCACGGGCAGGGGAGGAGACTGTACGAATTTTGTGTCACAATGCGTGCTTGCAGGATGCTGTACGGAAAACTTTACGCCGACCTTCGGATGGTACTACATAAGCCTTGAAGACAGGGCTCCGGCATTCACGGGAGTTGAGTATTTCTATAATTTTATGACCGGATACGGAGGCTACCCGCCGAACCTTACGAGGGTTGGCCCGCTCGGAATTGAGGTCGGGCGCGGCAGAGTCGAACCGGGAGACGTCGTACAGCTCTATGATCGCAACGATGATTTTTATCATACCTTGATTGTCTGTGAGGTAACACCCGATGATATTCTTGTCAGCGCTCATTCGGACGATGCGCTTGACCGCCCGCTGAGCAGCTATCGTCTTGCCGCAGGGCAAAGATTTATACACATTCAGGCGGCACTTGTCGAATATAAAGACGATGACTGCTTTGAACGATTAATAAACGGCGGTGAGAACGGCAATGGGGAGGTTGAAAACCTGTCCTGAATGTGATATAATGACGATGAAAAAATTTCAGGAAAAATTTCGGAAAAGCTGTAACCTTTCGGGAGAAAAGACGACATAAGAAGTGAAAGCCCGAAACACACGGAGGCTTAAAGATGGATGACGCGAGGATAGTGGACCTGTATTGGGAACGCAACGAAAGGGCGATCGGAGAGACCGAGGCAAAATACGGCAGAATGCTGAATTCGATGTCGTACTCTTTGCTCTCGTCGTTTGAGGACGCGGAGGAGTGCGTTAACGACACCTATCTTGCCGCATGGAACAGAATGCCGACCGAGCGGCCCGGGCTTCTCGGGGCATTTCTTGCCAAGATAGTCAGGTGCATCTCTATAGACCGCTACCGTGCTTCTCACCGTAAAAAACGCGGTGGAATCGAAGAACTTACAGAGGAGCTCAAGGAATGTATTCCGGATGACTCGACGCCCGAACGTGAGCTTGAAAACGGCAGACTGCGTGACTCGCTGAATTCTTTTCTCGATTCTCTTGATGCGGAGAAAAGGGTAATCTTCGTCCGCAGGTATTTTATGTCACAGCCGACGAATTATATCGCGTCACAGCTCGGGATCAGCGATGCGAAGGTCAAAACGACGCTCTGCCGTATGCGCGCGGGGCTTCGTGAAAAGCTCATGAAGGAGGAACTGCTTTGAATCAAAAGGATAAGAAAGCCGCATACCTTCTTGATGAGATAGGGGCGATCGACGATCGCTATATTGCCGAGGCGATGAATGTACGCAGAAAGCCGAAAACGGGAAAAGTGCTCCTGATCCTTGCGGCGTGCATCGCGCTGATCTCGATACTTATCATCTCGGTCGCGGGGGCATTTACGATCGGAGGAATTGTCGGAGGAATAATAAGGGACGACATAAATTCAAGTCGCCCGAAGCCTGCCGAAGAACTCGGGGAGATCCTGCAGAAGCAAAGCGGTGCCGAAGGTGTGACAAAGGTCGCCGATGCCTCTGAGATCGACTTTTTCAACGGCGCGTACCTTATTTGGCAGAGCAAGAGCGGCGGGTACTGCCTTAAGAAACTGCCCGACTACTCACTCAGAAGGCTTACGTCGAATATCGGAGGTATGGCTGTCGGAGACGATGAAGAGATCACCCTCGGCACAAAGGTCTGGATCTCCTGCGGCGACGGTACTGTAATTTCGCCGTATCTGAAGGCTTCGGCAGGGAATATCGGTTACGGAGAGCTTTTCACTTATGAACCGGAGATAACTCCGTCAAATAGCTTTCATTCGTGTG
>CALYSG010000118.1 GCA_945485605.1 uncultured Clostridia bacterium | reverse complement strand
GCCTCCCGAAAGCTCGTGCGGATATTTCTTATAGACAGCCTCGGGCATTGCGATACCGACCTCGTTCAGCATCTCGATACTGCGCTTCTTCGCGCTCTCGCGCGTTGCGCCGGGGTTATTTATAAGTATGACCTCGTCAAGCTGATATCCGATCGTGAAGACCGGATTAAGGCTCGTCATCGGCTCCTGAAAGATCATAGAGATCTCTCTGCCGCGGATCTTTCGCATATCGGCGACAGGCATTTTCGCGATATCAAAGACCTTTTCTTCGGTCTTGAACATCGGAAGTCCGTCACGACCGATCTTCTGAACGGGGACCTCCGTTGTTTTACCATGCTTATCGGTCACATTCTTTGTAACGACCTTTTCTTTGCCGTCCTCATCGACTTCGGTCTCGTAAACGGGGATCGGCTTACCCGATTTATCGAGCACAACGTCAGATGTTCTGAACCTTATTGAACCCTCGACGATCTGCCCCTGCGGTGCCTGAACAAGTTGCATAACCGAAAGCGATGTAACGCTCTTCCCGCAGCCCGATTCGCCGACAACGCCGACGATCTTACCCTGCGGAACATTGAAAGATACTCCGTTGACCGATTTTACCGTTCCGGCATCGGTGAAAAAGTAGGTGTGAAGATTCTCTATCTCAAGGATATTCGCCGGGTCCTTCATCTCCGTCGTATATTCCGACTCGGGAGCCTTGCGGTGCTTCTTTTTTTCAAATAGTTTTGTCTGCCTTCTGTTTTCCCTTGCTATCTTGCGAAGATCGCCGGCAGACAGGTAGTGTTTGTTATCAGCCATTTTACCGTCCTCCTCAGCGTTTCATCTTCGGGTCAAGCGCGTCGCGCAGACCGTCGCCGATAAAGTTGAATGCCAGAACCGCGAGAACTATGCAGATACCGCTCGGCACCCATATATTCGGGTAGTAGCTCAGGATATCGGTCTTCTTGGCAAGGTTTATGATATTGCCCCACGAGGCTTTCGGATACGGGACACCGAGATCAAGGTATCCGAGCGTTGCCTCATAAAGTATCATGCTTCCGAGCGAAAGAGTCATCGAGACTATCAGCTGCGGCAGCACGTTCGGGACGAGGTGCTTGAAGATCTTATGCCATGTCGGAAGTCCGAGCGACTCCGCCGCGGTCATATATTCCTGTTCACGCAGGTAAAGTATCTGACCTCTGACGAGCCTTGCGCCGCCCGTCCATGAAATGAGGGTCAGAACACCCATAAGTATGTAAATATTATAGGTCTTGTCTATAAAGACCGCCTGCCCCTTTGAATTGTAAGCGTTCAGGATAGCTCCGATGATGAGAAGTATCGGAAGCGTCGGGATACAGTTGATTATATCGACTATACGCATGATAAGCATATCTACCCACTTGCCGAAAAATCCCGCGATGCCTCCGAGTATGACTCCGAGCATAGTGTTTACGAGAACCGTAAGCACCGACAGCGAGAGCGAGATCCTGCCGCCGTACATAAGACGTGCCAGAACGTCCATACCCTTGTCATCCGTACCGAGAACGTGATATCTCGTATTTCCGTCTGCATCGGTCGAAGAAGAGAAACATGGGGCGTAGATGTTCTGCTGTTGCTGGTATTCGGAGACATAGTATACCGAATATTCCTTTCCGTCAGCACCCTTGAATTTCTTTTCCATGGGCGTATAAATAACGGCACCCGGGTTGCTGTCAACCTCATCCTCTCCCCAACCGACGAATATAGGTCCGAGGAAACAGAAAAGCAACAGTCCTATCATTATGCAAAGTCCCACTACGCTGAGCTTTGATCTGAAGAAACGCTTCAGAACGAGCCTTGTCGGAGATATTATCTTTACGTTGTCCGAAAGGCTTTCCGACTCGCTTTCTTCATTGAAGTCCGGGGGAAGGACTTCGTCGTTCAATCCGTTTATTCCGTTGAGATCATCCATTGAAACAGATCCTTCCTTTCCGATCATTTGTTGAGCTTAACGCGCGGGTCAACGATCATATAAGCAATATCCGTAAAGAAAGTACCTATGACCGTAAGTATTGCAAGGAACATATTGTAACCCATTATGAACGGAATATCGCCCGCCTTAAGTGCCTGATATGCCATCTGACCGATACCGGGGAGGGCAAATATCTCTTCTGTTATCATAGCTCCGGAGAAGAGGCTCGGCAGTATTCCCGCCATGGTAGTTACGAGAGGGATCATTGTGTTGCGGAAAACATGCTTGTATATTACCGTGTGTTCGGAAAGTCCCTTTGCACGGGCGGTACGTATGTAGTCCGAGTTGAGTACCTCCAGCGTGTTCGTTCTCGTGTATCTCATCATTCCCCCGATAGAGAGGATAACGAGCGTCACCATCGGAAGCACACAGTGCCATGCCACATCCATGGCTCCCGCAAAACCCGTAAGATCGTTCGTTGCACTGACAAGTCCGCCCTGTGGGAACCAGCCGAGGTCAACATAGAATATCTTTATCAAAAGCGACCCGAGGAAGAAGGACGGAAGAGATATGCCCATCATCGCGAACACGGTCACCGCGTAATCGGAGATTCCGTACTGATGCGTTGCCGAAACGACGCCTAACGGTATCGCTATTATAAATTCAAGTATCAATGCAATAAACGATATGGCAAATGATATCCACATATAGGTCGATATGACCTCAGCCACGGGAGCGTTGTACTTGAAGGACATTCCGAGATCTCCGCGAAGAGCATTTCCGAGCCATTTGAAGTAACCCTTGATTATTCCCCAAAGCGAGTTGTCGTCAAGTCCGTACTGCTCCTTCATAGCCAATATGTCCTCTTCGCTTACAGTTCCCTGCTCAAGCTGTGACTGGAATTTCTGATCGACATAGTCGTTCGGCAGTAACCGTATCAGACCGTACATCAGAAATGATACCAGGAAAAGTATCAGTATAGAAATTAACAGTCGTTTGATTATGTACTGTGTCATTTTAATCTCCCATACCGCCATGCGGCGGCTCTGTTGGTTTTGGAATCGTGCCCCTTCGGGCAAGTCTTTTTGTCAACATGTCTGTCTGCGGGATACGATCCCGGATGCCCGATTGAAAAAGCAAAGGGAGACCGCCGCTCCGGGCGGCGTTCTCCTTTCGCTCAGGACGTCATTTAGTCTCTTTCAGACTGACTTCCCAGATCTTTGAAAGCGGGGACTGATATGCCGTTGCTTCGCAAAGCGTTTCGGAGTCAATTACTGCCGAGTTCCAGATGAAGAGGTTCTTTCTCTGATAGGTAGCGAGCTCGACTGCCATGCTCATTACAAGGTCGAGTGCCTCGGAATATTTCTCCTTACGGTATCCCTGATCGACCGTAGAACGGGCATCCTCAATAAGGTATGCCAGATCGTCGAGCATCTTCTTCTCTTCTGCAGTGCCCTCTTCCTCGATGTACGGGAAGCCCCAGTTCTTTATCGAGGTAGCGCTGGACTTCTTGTGATAGACCTGATACATATCCGGGTCGATCGTCGACGACCATGCAGCCGCCCAGACCTGGAGTCCGCCCGACGCGAGCTTCGAGAGCGCGTACGCGTCCTTCGTGACAGTTACATCGAATCCGATATCGTTAAGAAGGTTTGCGGCTTTCTGCATCGTCTGATATGCGGGGTGATCGTTGGAATCGCCGGCAATCGTAAAGGTGAAGGTCAGCATCTCGCCATTGGCGTTCTTAAGCTTGCCTGATGCGGTATCGAGATTGTATCCCGCCTTCTTTGCAGCGGCAAACGCCGATTCCTTTGCAAGCTCATCGTTGAACTTGCCGACCTTTATAAGGTTACCGTTGCTGTCATACTCACAATCATCGTAGGACATTTCACCGTAGTAAGGCATGCACCCCTTCGGATAAGCCCACGAGTTTTCCGACATCGAACGGTAAAGTATACTTGCGAATTCGCTTCCGCCGTAGTAGTCAAGGCAGAGTCCGATGTCCATGCAGTACATTATCGCGCGACGGATATTGATATCCTTTATCTTGCTTGCGTTAACACCGATATAACCGTAACCGAGGTTGTTGGCAAGGTCGTAGTCGGTATTTGCGGCATTCTTCAGTTTATTGATATTCGTGCTGGTCGCCTGCGGCTCGGAGTAGTATACCTCCGGCACAGAGCCGGTAACAGCGTCAAACATCTGGTCTGTGGAAATTACCTTATAACGGACCTTTCTGATCTTTGCGTTTTTCGACTTATCGGAGCCGAAAACGGTATAGAAGTTATTGTTTCTCTCGTAATAAACAACGTTATTTGCGAAGAATTCGTTCTTTGCGGGGATAGCGGATTCAGCCTCGCAGGTGGTGTTGGCGTTCGATGCTTTGTAGGGACCCGCACCGACCGGGACCTGCTTCATCTGGAGCTGGTTGAAAAAGTCGGTATCCGAGAACTTGACGCCGAAATTGTTATTCTCCACCGAGAAAGCCTTGATCTGCTCTTCGGTCGAATAGTAGCTCATGGGAGCGACCGTGAATGAGAAGTTGTAAATAGCCTTCGGGTCGACACCGTCGACGATTATCTTAAGTACATCGCACTCTTCACCGAGATCGATGGTCTTGCCGCCCTCATCGGGGAGCTGGCTTGCCTTATAAGTAGTGATACCCGAGATATTCGGAACGCCCTTCTTTGCGGGATCGCTGAAGTATTCCGAGATAGCGACGCTCTTGAAGTATTCCTTGAGCTTTGATGCGGTAGCCCAACCACCGGCAACAACAGCCTTGAGCTTGGTCTTGTAAGCCGAAAGGGTGGAAACTTCCATATTTGCCTTGTAGACCGTCTCGATCATAGCCTCTTTCGAGTGATCGACATCGGGCTTATCATAGCCGAAGTAATCGGTCGTGTACTTGGTTTCCTTCGTGTCGGGATCCTTCTCTACCTTAACGGTGATAAGGCCCTCGTTGTAGAGGAATATCTGCCAGGACTCTGTGAAGCCGTACTTCTCGTACGAATCGAGAGATGTCGACGTCGCACTTGCCCAGTCGGTCTCAAGCTCGCTACGGAAGAGCTCCTCAGCCTTAGATATGACTGCCTTCATTCTGTCGGTCATATCTTCTCTCTTTGAACTTTCGTCATTGCACCAGTCGACTACCTCGGTGATCCTTGCGGCAGCCTCGTTGTTGAAGTACTGATCCATCTGCTTCTGCTGATTTTCATCGGCAGACTGTGCACGGTAGGCGTTAAGCCCGCGGATATTGACCGAATAAAGGGTCGAAGAACCCGTATAGATAGGATCGAGCAGGACATAAAGGTTGAACAGAACATCCTTAAGTGAAAGATCCGCTCGATTGGAGAATTTAATGCCGTTC
>CALYSG010000117.1 GCA_945485605.1 uncultured Clostridia bacterium | reverse complement strand
GATAGCCGAGAAGGGATATTCGCCGAGCGTGCGCGATATTCAGAAGGCTTTGTCGATAAAAAGCACATCGACTGTACATTCATACATAAAGCGGATCGAGAGCTACGGGCTTATCAGTAAGGAAGAGGGAAAGAGTCGCACTCTCCGCATAGAGGGCACGGCGGGCGAGAATATGCACCGGATCCCCGTTCTCGGAAGAGTCCGGGCGGGGTCGCCTATCGCCGCAGAGGAAAATTTTGACGGCTATGTTGAATTTACGGCTCCGAAGGGGATCGACCGTGCGTCACTCTTTGCTCTCAGAGTCGAAGGCATGAGTATGAAGAATGCAGGGGTGCTTGACGGCGACACGGTGATAGTAAGCAAGACATCTTATGCCGAAAACGGAGATATTGTTGTGGCTCTTGTCAACGGCTGCGCAACAGTGAAAAGATTTTTCCGTGAGAACGGACACTTCCGCCTCCAGCCCGAAAACGAAACAATGGAGCCTATAATACTCGACAACGCAGAGCTGCTCGGGAAAGTTATCGCGTCTATCAGGTATTATCTGTAATAATACGATCGGAGTCCTTTTATGAAAGAGACAAAAAAGGAACGACGCGGATCGTCGCTGTCGTTCAGAAGTGTACTGCTTGCACCGAGACAGTATCTTATCTTTTTCATTGCGAGTATCATCATACAGACTCTTTTTCTCACTCTTCTGACGGGGGCGGAGGTAAATCGGGAGAATTCGCACAGGGTACTGTCGGAAAAGTACGACTGTCATATAATTCTTACGGGCGTGAGCGAGCAGTCCTTTGTGAGGCTCGCGAATTACACCTCATCATACGAGCTTTGGCCTGAGGTTACATTTGTCCGCACGGGAAAGGGCAACACGCTGAGGCTGAAGCTTGCCGAAAAAGAGCCGTATTCGTCGGAAAAGCTGTTTTTTTCCGTGACGTCGTCCCAAAAGTTCGGAATAGACTTAAAATATTCGGATAAGGAATACACGCCTCTTTACACCGACGACCCCGAGATGAACCGATCGGGTATGACGCTTCAGACGGTGCTTTGCGGAGTGTTTCTCGCCGCGGCTGCACTTACCGGTTACGTTTATCACTTTATGAATCACAGAAAGGTGAGAAGCTACGAAGATCCGGAGGATAAAAAATACAGATCGACCGTCGGAGAGGGGACACGGCTCGCGACGAGCCGAGTGCTTTCGATACTGACTGCCGTATTTGCCTGCGGCTCTCTCGTGTGCTTTCTGCTTCTGTCGAATCAGGGTAACAAGCCTGTATA
Source organism: uncultured Clostridia bacterium (assembly GCA_945485605.1). Taxonomy (GTDB): domain Bacteria; phylum Bacillota; class Clostridia; order Oscillospirales; family CAG-272; genus RGIG3994. Next base: position 4,061 of record CALYSG010000117.1, on the reverse strand, counting down.
TTTTCTTATATATCTCGCGGCACTTGCGGTGTGTATTGCCTTTATGACCACGCTTTTCTCCATGAGGATAAATCACTATAAGTACCGCTAGGGGCTTTATATGGCGTTCGGTGCGGGATTTTCAAGACTTTACAGGATCGGAGTCTCAGAACTCGCGGTCATATCGCTTCTGACATTCATCCCGTCGGGGGCTGTGGCGGCTCTGATGCTTTATTTGCTTTACGGAACGCGCGGAGTAGCTTTTTCCGGGGGTTCCATACCGTTTGTGCTCCTGAAGTTTCTTATAATCGATCTTCTTATAGTGCTCGTTTCGACATACCTGCCCTTGAAGCGTATGTCTGAGAGCACGCCGACCGAACTTCTGACGGCGCAGGATAACTCGAACCTTGCCTCATCGCCGAGAAGGTCATTTGATATGGGAAAACGGAGCTTTCCCGTCGGATATGAGATCGCCGGCATGAAGAGATTCAGAAAATATTTTATCCGCCTTGTCGCGACGGCGGTGTCTTTTACCGTCATATTCCTTTGCGGGATGTATATTGCGAGAATGGTCGGGGACGCTTACGGAAACGATACATACGAATACCTGATAACTGCCGTTTCTCCGGCTAACACTGTCGACGAGGAGGAGCTCGGAATAATAATCGACGAGATAAACGACGATACAGAGCTCTCCGCGCAGATAAAGTACCTTTACTGGAACGATGAGACCAAGGCGACGGCAAAATATGCGCACGCTCTTATGCCCGATAGCTCGGTCATAGATCGCAGGTATGCATACAGTATCAGGGGACTCGGTAATGACAGGTACGGATACCTTGACGGCGGCTTCCCGCTCACTACCGACTATTATAAATTCGCAGCATTTGACGAGAACCTCATTTCGACGATAGAGGAAAACTCGATCTATTCGGTGGAGGGCGACCTTTCGTCTGTCCTTTCCGACCCCGACAAGATCATTATCAGCGAGAATATCAGAAGCATTCCGGCGTTTGACTTCAAGGTCGGAGACCGGATAGTGATAGCAACGCCGGGAGAGTTTATGAAAGAGCCCGACGAATCTGTGATCAGGAGCGGAAGCCGTCGAACGGTACTCGAAAAGCTCCTGAAGGACTCATATTTTGACTACAAGGTCTACACGGTGGGGGCGATCGTCGATTATGCGGGAAACGACGATTGCATAATGATAGGTATGAGCGCCGATGAATACAGAAAGGCAACGGGTAAGGTCGCACTTCACCGTGAGCTGCGGGTTTATATGGACGAGAACGCGTACGATACGGCGGACTTTACCGAGATAAGGACGAAGCTCGCCTCGGCGGTATCGCTCTACGATTATTCGGTCAGCGAGACGTATAACGTCATAAGGTCTCATATAAGCGCCGATGAGAATCACTATGGGCTGATAATCTTCATGTCGGTGGCTGTAATGCTTGTGTCGCCTATGGTATGGTTTTTCTCACAGTCGAGGTTTATCAGAAGAAGGGACAGCGAGCTTTATATACTGTCTTCTCTCGGAGCGACGCGAAAACGATTGCGGCGAATATTCGTTACAGAGGGACTTGTGCTCGCCTGCCTGAGCTCGATTACCACGCTGGCGCTCGGATTTGTTGCCGACCTTCTGATATACTTTCTATGTGCGACCTTCGTGCCGAGTCTCGGAAGCACGGGGGGTGTCGTGTTCAGATTCTATATGCCGCCCGAGGCGCTTATCGTATGCCTTATAACGGCGTTTGCCTGCGGCTTTCTTTCGGCATGGCTGCCCGGGGTCTTTGCCTCGCGGATGAGAGGAGCCTCGCGTAAGGATGATCTTTGAGAAAAGGAGACCGTAAATGATAAACGAAAACGGAAGGATCATTCTCGAGACCGAGAATGTTATAAAGCAGTATAAACAGTATGATGAAACGGTCACGGCGGTCGACCGCGTGAGCCTTAAGGTCTACGAGGGCGAATTCGTGGCGATAATCGGTTCATCGGGATCGGGGAAGAGTACCTTTCTGCATCTTTGTGCGGGACTCGACCGTCCGGATGCGGGAAGGATAAAGATCAGGGGTGCCGATATTACAGCTATGTCGCCCGACGAGCTTGCGGATTTCCGAGGAAATTACATAGGAATGGTATTTCAGAGCCATAACCTTATCCCACAGTTTACGGCGATGGAGAATATTCTTGTGCCGACCGTGATGTGCGGGAAAAAGAAGCTGTCATATGAGGAAAATTTCAAGAAGCTCGTCTCGAGCCTTGATCTTGAAAACCGGCTTCACCATCTGCCGAGCGAGCTTTCGGGAGGTCAGCAGCAGAGAGTTGCGATCGCGCGGGCACTGATAAACCTGCCTCAGATAGTTTTCGCCGACGAACCGACCGGGAATCTTGACCGTGCCAATGCCGACGAGGTGCTTGAGCTGCTTCTGAAGACCAAGGAAATGCTGACGCAGACCCTAATAATCGTTACTCACGATATGAAGATCGCCGAGCGAGCCGACCGCATAATGAAGATGGATAACGGAAGGCTCACACCTCTTAAAGTCAATTACTGAAAAAAGCTCCGGACTTTTGTCCGGAGCTTTTTGTTAAAGAAGTATGCAGATGAGTCCGCCGGAGCCCTCGTTGATGATCCTTTCAAGTGTGCCCGACAGCTTCTTTCGTGCATCCTCGGGCATATGCTCGAGCTTTGCGTGTATCCCTTCGTTGACGAGCTCGTAAAGCGGTTTTCCGAAGATATCGGATTCCCATATTTTGTGTGGGTCTTCCTCAAATTCATGAAGCAGATATTTTACAAGTTCCTCAGACTGCTGCTCGGTGCCGACGATTGGGTTGACCTCGGTCTCTATGTTCGCACGGAGCAGGTGTACCGATTCGGCGGCGGCTCGAAGTCTTACTCCGTAGCCTCCCGCCTGCTTGACTATCTGGGGCTCTTCGAGCTTCAGCGAAGCTATATCGGGCATTATTATCCCATAGCCGGTCTCGTCGACTTCGTCAAGGGCGGCGGCAACGCGGTCAAAGCGATCCTTCTTTTCGGCAAGGTCACGCAGAAGGGTTATGAGCTCCTTTTCGCCGGGAATGTCAAAGCCCGTAAGCTCGCTTATGACGCTGTAATAGAGTCCGTCGGCGGGGGTAACGACGACAGTAGCCGTGCCGCTTCCAAGGTCTATTGAGTCGACATTTGCGGCTTTAAGGTATTCGTTTTCCGACAGTGCAGAGAATGCCTCTCTGATCTCGCCCATTTTCGTTGCTTTACCGGCGCACGCCGCGACCGATTCGGTTAGAGAGTGCCTTACCGGATGAGTCGGATCAAGAGCTTTTATCCATTCGGGACATTCGACAGAGACCTCCGTGACCGGAAATTCATTGAGCACGAGCTCGAGAATGTGACGAATATCCTCTGCATCGAGATCAAGACAGCTCACGAGCGCGACCGGGACTTTGTATTTATCCTCAAGCTCGTATGCGAGTGAGATGGCAGAGTCGGAACCGGGATTTGCGGAATTGAGGATCATGGCAAAGGGCTTTCCCATTTCCTTCAGTTCTTTTACGACTCTCTCCTCGGCGGCGACGTAGCTTTCGCGAGGGATGTCTCCGATCGTGCCGTCGGTCGTAACGAGCATACCGATAGTGGCGTGCTCTGTTATGACCTTGTGCGTGCCCATCTCGGCTGCTTCGACAAACGGCATCGGTTCGTCTTTCCAAGGTGTTCTGACCATTCTCGGCTGACCGTTTTCGACGGTACCGAGCGCGTCGGGGACTATGTATCCCACGCAGTCTATCATCTTCACTCGTAAAGACGCCGCCCCGTCGGAAAGGGTTATCTCCACCCCTCCGTCGGGAATAAATTTAGGTTCGGTAGTCATGACCGTTTTCCCGGCTGCTGACTGAGGCATCTCGTCGCGCGCACGGTCGCGTTCGTAGCCCTCCTTTATGTTAGGAAGCACCAGCGACTCCATAAATCTCTTGATAAAGGTCGACTTGCCGCTTCTGACCGGGCCGACGACACCTATGTAGATGTCTCCCCCGGTGCGTTCCGCTATGTCGCGGTAGATTGTATTTTCACTCATAAAAAACCT
>CALYSG010000116.1 GCA_945485605.1 uncultured Clostridia bacterium | reverse complement strand
ATATAACAACAGGCAGACTTTCATCTGAAAGTCTGCCTGTTGTTATTTCTAAAAAACCGCCCACATTCGGAGAACGAAACCTCTGAATTCCGGGCGGGATTGCCGGAGCAACTGCCGACAAATCGGAGCGTGACTTCATTCTTCAGAGTGAATTGGCGAAAAAAATATTGACAGTGCCAAGCAGAATAAAAAAAGCCCTAACGGTCAAATGACCGTTAGGGCATAAACTATTTTGTGTTTCAGACAAATAATTAGTTTCTATTTCGAATTTGTTCGAACGAGAATAATATTATCGTTCCTCTCCATTAATGATAATTTTAGTGCCCTTCTTATGTGCCCAAGATGAGAAATTTTTGTATCCTTTTCCGCTGTTTATTTTTACTGTTCCGGTAGCTGAACAATTATCATCAAATGACACCTTGTCTAAATTTGAATTGATATTATTATAGCAACACATCAAATCTGCATAAGCTTCTTGATTATTATTTTGTCCAACAGTAATATCTGCATCATTGTGACAATTTTCAAAAGTATAAATACTATTATTTTTGACGTTGGATACAAAGCCAACCAATCCGGCAGCTTTGGCACCTTTGCTTGTCATGCCGATAATAGTGGCTTTATTTTTGAGTCCTGATAAAGTAGTAGAAGCAGTCAAATTATACCATCTGCCAATAATGCCTCCAACAGCATCAGTCCCTTTAATTGTACCGGAAAGAACCTCAATATTAGAAATTGTAACATCACCATCAACAAAACCTACAAGAGCTGCAACAGAATCTCCGACAGAATCTTCTCCGCGTACATTTTTAATAGCTTCTGCTGTATCAATGTTTACATTAGCAAACTTAACATCGTGCACATTTGCTGTTTCAAAAAGAATACCAAAGAAACCATATGTAAAAATTGAATTTGGATTATTATCTTCTTGGTAAGTGAACTTCGGGACAAATCTCTTATTGTTCAAATTACTGATAGTATGACCCTGTCCGTCAAATTCACCTTTAAAGAGTCTCGCATCCGCATTCTCGCCGGCGTAGTTACCAGCATAACCAGTTTTAGCAACCTGTCTGGCTCCTTCTCCAATTGGAGTCCAACCATCGTTTAACTTGATGTCTGCGGTTAATACAACCTTGCATCCTGCGAAGGCGAAACCACCATTTACGAGGTCTCTGAATTGCTCTAATTCAGCTAATGTTCCGATTTCATAAGCAGAATCGGAACGCAGGCTGTTGTCATATTTGCCACCATCTATTGTTGCTTCAGTATATCCAATGCTCTCCACTACGGTTGGAAGAACATCTGTTGTTGTAACTCCGGCAGGAATAACGAATTTACCACCGTTTTCTTCTACTTCAACGCCAGTTTCTTTAGCTTCTGTTAAGTAAATAATACTGCCTTTTTCAGCGATTACTTTACCGGCTTTTAATTCCATCTTACCTACTGCACCTAATGTGTGGAAGCAGGAAGTTTCTGTATAAACAACTGCCTTATCTACAACACCGTAGTGGTAGATTTGACCTTTTGCAACTTCTCCTGCTGCACCAACAGTGAGTGTTCCACCATTAGTACGAATAACTACATCCTTCGCACTGTCGGTGTTTTTATATGTCAGTGCAAGTGCCTTTGTGCAAGTACCCGCGTCGAATCCGACCTTGACCTCGGTTACACTCGGAGCATCTTCGCCCGCCCAGTATATAGAGTAGGTCTGGCTGTCATATGCAGGAACGGTGTTGCCGTTCTTGCCGTCATATATCTTCCAGAGCTTGTAATCAGCGGGCTTGCTGCCGCTCTTGAGGTTAGTCTCGGGAATGTACTCAACGTTTCCGTTCTTGAGATAGCAGAAAACATCGTTTTCGCTGTCCCAAAGGATCTCGTTGCCCGTAGCGCTCGCGTTGATCTTTCCGACGTCGTAGCCGAACTCGGCTGCCGCATCGAGTGCATCTGTCATGGTCTTATGTTCTTTGTTGTCCGCCGCAAGAGCCGTGTTAAGGTTCTTGACGAGCTGAGTGTCCTTCGACTCATTTGCCTTCTGAATAAGGCTCGCGAAGGTAGGGATCAGCACCCCCGCGAGGATCGCGATGATCGCAATCACGATCACGAGCTCTACGACGGTGAAGCCCTTTTTGTTACTTTTGCGCATGATTTTTTCTCCTTTTTAATTATTGTTTTTTTGTTTTTTCGCCTCCCCACGAAAAACTTTCGTAGAGTAGACGACTCTACGAAAAAAAGGTGAAAAAGATGCACTGTTTTCGCGCAAAACAACCCCGAAAACGCTTAAAATAAAGGTTTTCGAGGAAGTTTTGTTCATAATTGCAACTATTTCAAAATTATTTTGTGAACATCTATTGACAATAACTTGAAATGATGCTATAATAACAATCGTCAAATCGTCTACTCTACGAAAAAAGGTCTCCCGATCGGGAGACCTTTTTCTTTATCCGTAAAGGCTCGATTTTATGTCAGCCTATCATCGCCTTAAGCTCATCCTCGGAAATGATCTTCACGCCGAGCGACTGAGCCTTTGTGAGCTTGCTCCCCGCCGCCTCTCCGGCGACGACATAGCTCGTCTTGCCCGAAACCGAACCGCTTACCTTGCCGCCCGCCTCCTTTATCAGCGCAGAGGCCTCGTCGCGCGACATCGTGGGAAGAGTCCCTGTCAGCACGAAGGTCAGCCCCGCGAGCTTATCGCCCTTCGGCGCCGCCGTAGCCGAGGTCAGAAGCCCCGCCTCGGTAAGTCTTTCGCAGATCCTTCTGTTCTGAGGATGCGAGAACCAGTTGATAACACAGTCGGCTGTTATCTCGCCGAAGTCGTTTATCGCCACAAGCTCCTCGCGCACGGCTTTCATTACTCCGTCAAGCGTCCCGAACCTTTCTGCGAGAGCCGCCGCCGCCACGTTGCCTACATTCCTGATCCCGAGGGCGGCAAGAAGCCTCTCAAGCCCCGCCGATTTTGACCTGTCTATCGCGCCCACAAGGTTTGATGCCGACTTTTCGCCCATTCTGTCGAGTCCCGCAATATCCTCCGCCTTCAGTGAATATAGGTCGGCAACGTCCGAAATAAGCTGCTCCCTAAGCAGAAGCTCTACTATCCTCGGTCCGAGTCCGTCGATATTCATAGCGTCCTTCGAGGCAAAATGCTCTATCGAGCGCAGAAGCTGTGCCGGACAGGAGGCGTTCGTGCACCTGACCGCCGCTTCATCGTCGCGATAGACCGGCTCGCCGCAGGAGGGACATACCGAAGGCATAGCGAATTCCTTCTCGCTGCCGTCACGTTTATCCTTATTTGCGCAGACTATCTCGGGGATTATATCGCCCGCCTTTCGAAGGGTAACGATGTCGCCGAGCATTATTCCCTTCTCACGGATAAAATCAAGGTTGTGAAGTGTCGCACGCGAGACCGTCGTTCCCGCAAGCCTCACGGGTTCGAGAACCGCCGTCGGAGTCAGCACACCCGTGCGACCGACAGCTACCGTAATATCGATCAGCCTTGTCTGCTTCTCCTCGGGCGGAAATTTATATGCCGCCGCCCATTTCGGCGTATTCGTTCCTTCGCCGAGCTTTTTGCGCACGGAAAAGCTGTCCGCCTTTATCACAACGCCGTCAATATCGTAGGCAAGCCCGTCGCGAGCCTCGCCGAGCTTTACGATATAAGCCTCTATCTCTTCGGCTGTCCTGAGTCTCTCGCGGCTGCCTATCACGTGAAATCCGAGCTCTTTCAGCCTGTCAAGCGTCTCTGTGTGCGAATCGCACCCGCGCCCGTCCGTATAGAGGCTCCCCGACTGAAGATTGAATACAAAAATATCAAGCGCCCTCGCCGCCGTGACCTTCGGATCGAGCTGCCGGAGCGAGCCCGCCGCGGCGTTCCTCGGGTTGGCAAAGAGAGCTTTGCCCTCAGCCTCACGCGCAGCATTAAGCCTTGAAAATACCTCGCGAGGCATATAGACCTCACCTCGGACGCAGATGTCGAGGGGTTCCGGAAGCTTCATGGGTATAGAAAAGATCGTTCGGATATTTTGCGTTACGTCCTCGCCGATCTCTCCGTCGCCTCGCGTCGCTCCGAGGGTGAATACGCCTCTCTCGTAGGTCAACGCGACCGAAAGTCCGTCGATCTTCGGCTCGACGGAGTAAGCTATATCTCCCGCCGGAGCCTTCGTGCGGTCAATAAAATCCTCAAGCTCCTCAAATGAAAACACATCGGAGAGAGAGTTCATCGGAACCGTATGCTTCACCTTTGCAAATTTCTCAAGCGCCGCACCGCCGACTCTCTGAGTAGGAGAATCGGGATCGTAAAGATCGGGATGCTCCGCTTCAAGCCTCAAAAGCTCGGCGTAGAGCATATCGTATTCGTAGTCGGATATCTCCGGCGCGTCATAAACATAATAGAGCTTCGCATGGTGCGTAAGCTCGCGCCGGAGCTGCTTTATCCTCGCCTTGTAGTCTTCCATATAAATAAACACCCCACGTATTTTACTGTATGTATTTTACCACATCAGCCCGAAAACTTCAAGGGTAAAAGTTTATTCGTTGTTATGCACAAATATGTGAAATCTACGCGAAAGTTTTTTGAATTCTATTTACAAAGCAAAAAGTATATGCTATAATGAAAATGTCGGGATGAGGAAGGATTTCCTAAGTCCCGGACAGCAAAAAAAGGGGGATAAAACAATGAAGATCACAACAGTCGGCAGACAGATGACGGTGCCCGAGGACCTTAAGGAACTCGCCGCGAAAAAGCTCGCAAAGCTCGACAAGTATTTCTTCAACGAGGGCGACGCTACGGTAACCTTCAGCCGCAAACACAATAAGGAAAGACTTGAGGTGACTATCTCCGCCTCAAATACGCTCTTTCGCGCCGAGGCGGAGGAAGAGACCTTCCGCGACGCGCTCGACCGCGATATTGACGCGATAGAAAGGCAGATCAGGAAATTCAAGACAAGACTCGGAAAACGCGTGCGCGATACGGCATTCGTTGAACCCGATCCTGCGTTTGACTCGGTGGAGGACGAAAAGGAGCTTAAAATACACAAAAAGACCTTCTACTTCAAACCGATGTCGGTAGAGGAGGCTATCATGCAAATGGAGCTGCTCGGTCACGATTTCTATGTGTTTGAGGATTCGGCAACGGGCGACACCTGCGTGGTATACGAACGGCGCGACGGCGAATACGGACTTATCGTTCCGACCGCCGAAGATAAATAAACCTTAATAATCAACAATGGCTTTAAGAAGCTCTGAGCTTCTTAAAGCCATTGTTTTTTTCTGAGACTATTTCAAAATAATTCTTTTAATCGTTTTTCTGCTTTCTCGCCGGCTTGACATTCACATCGGGCGGGATCGGCTTTTCTATTTTACCGTGCTGTTCCTC
>CALYSG010000115.1 GCA_945485605.1 uncultured Clostridia bacterium | reverse complement strand
CAGGCACAAAAGAAAAAGCTAAGCAAAAAGAAAATGCCGTTAAGGGGAGTTTCGCTCTCTGCGGAGAGCGACCGAAGGCTCTGCCTTCGGCTACCGCAAGCCTTTGAAAAGGCTTGACCTAAACTTCAAAAAACGCGAAGGGTGATAATCCGCCTTTTTGTAAACTTTAGCTCCGGGTGAGGTCTTCACCTTTCGGTGAATAATCCGCGAGGTTTGGGTGCAGGCACAGCCTGCCCTCCGGTAGATCTTTATTTTACGGTATGACTCACGACCTCGTAGGTTCCGGGAACGCCGCTTTTTGACATTCCGACAAGGAATCTCTCGGCTCTCAGCTCGCGCGGAATCGGCTCGTCTTTGATCTTCTCGTAGACCTTGCGCACTCTTTCACGGTCGTCATCCATATATAGCGTCGAATGATACTTGTAATCGGTGTCGTATTCGTGCAACGGCACACCGTACTTATCCTTAAGGAAGGTATTCAGCCTGTCGTGAAGCGCGTCAAGACTGCGGTTTCTCTCTATCGCAATCCAAGTGATGACCTCGCAGTATTCGATGCCGCGGACCTTCATAATAAAGGCGCCCGACTCACGGTAGATATTTTCTATATCGCGCACTACCCTTTCAACCTCGCGGTCGGGAACTTCAAAGGATATCTTAAGCGACACGTGGAGCGGGAGAGTGAAATCGGGAGGCGCACAGCCAATCTCTTCCCTTGCCTTCAGAGAAAGCGCCTCTATCTCCCTTAGCTGACTGTCAACGTCGATCCCGACCCATATGTACACGGAAAAGCCTTACCTTTCTCTCGTAAAATCGAGGAATTCCTTGCCGCGGAAGGTCAGACTGCCACGGTCGCCCTCACGCAGAAGCCCGAATTCGCGTCCCGACAGGTTCAGCTCGAGCCTGTCGCCGCTCTGCACCTGAAATGTCACAAAATATACCGTGCTTCCGCCGGAGGTACTGCGATAGCGGTAAAGGTCGGTGCGCTTTGCTACGACGACAGCGGGAACGGTCAGCATCGGCTCACGGTCGTTCTGCTTCTTTTCCGACATCGCGCGGACGACCGTGAATACCATCATTACGAGGGCGAACAAAAATACAAGGAAAAACAGTATCCCAATCACCGTAAAAAGCGGTATCATATATTCCAAATTGCCTTCCATACATTCTATCTCTGAACTTTCCTAATAATATTATAGGTATTATAACATAGCTTGTAATGTTTATCAAGCGTTATTTTTACAATATCTGTTAGTGTTTATACTTTTGCATCTTTTAGAGACTTTTTTCCGATTTTTTCGCAGTCCGTCTCCCTCATTTCATATCCGTACAAACGGCAACCGCCACCGAAGGACAGCTACACCTGAAGATCGTATCGGCGGAACTGTATTGCAATCGGGTCTTTATAATAAAATATGACTATCAGTCACGATTATCAAATTGACGCGCACGCTTAGCGAATAGAGTTTTATTTGTCGGCAAAAAATAAAGTGCAAAGTCAAAATCACCCGGCATAGGATTGACAAAGGCAAGTGAGTGTGCTATCATTATGGGAAAGGAGAGGTAAAAGCCGCAGCGAAGCTTCGGCTTCAGGTCTGCTTGATCTGAAAACCCCGATCAAATCAGAAAGGAAATATCGTAATATGAGTATGGTAATCTCATGGCTTTTTCTCGGATATTTTATCATTTTGTTTGCCGAACGTGCCCAGAGTCTTGTCCGCATATGCCGCGGCTCTTTTGCGGATCTGTATCGCAGCAGGTTTGACGGTTATGTAAATACCCTGACGATAATTTCTTTGATTGCCACGGTAGTCATGCTGATATTTGCCTGCAAAGGTTTTTGGCAGTCTCTCGCAGATAAGTCGGTAATTCCGGATTATTCCATGTTAACCGTAACTGCCGGTATTCTGCTTGTATCGGGAATGGTACATACGGAATATACCGTTGCTCCGGTCCAATTCGCCTCGTACGGCATGCTGATCGTTGCCATGGTACTTCGTTGCGTGCAGCTGTCGGAAGGCTCCGGGAACCGTTTCATGCTTTGGTATTCTCTGATCTTTCTGACGGTATTTTCGATGGCAATTCCGGTCATGTACCGTTCGGAGATCAAAAACGCCACCCTCTTTCATATCATCGAAGCAGTAGTGTCACTGGCATTGGTTGCCTGCTTCACCTTTATGCTGCGCGATCTGTTCCTCGGTCAGGGAAACGATCTGTTACGTTGGGTCCCGATGCTGATAGCCGTGATCGGAGACGCGGTTATCCTCGCAATGAGGTGGAAGGAAAACGTAAACACCTTCGTATTGATATTTATAATTTTGTCTGCTGTGATCTTCTCCGCCGGCAAAATCGTTTTCGCGGTAATAAATTAACTCATTGCTGCTGACACGAGGGAATAAGGAAACGTGACAGACGTTTACCGTTCATTGGAAATCATCCTCCCGCGTCAGGTAATAAACTTTACGAAAAATCACAATATTTCAGAAAATAACGGAGAAACGATCATTACTATGGCAAAAAAGCCCTATTTTTTCGGAAAATATTATAAATGTATTGCCGCCGATTCATTTTCATTTGCTTTGATCGACAGCAGATCCGAGGAAGGATACGCAAAACAGCTGATCACCGCCGAAGGAAGCTATCAGATCACCGATCTTAATGCGATCAAAGTGGACGATCAAGGTATAAAAATCGACCTGCACGAAAACGGGCTTACGGTTGTCGGCAATGTGCGTTTCGGCGAACTTCATCCTCTGCTCAAAAAAGCCATGGGACCGTTCTCGATCTTTTCCCTCGAACGCTCGCATGAAGTGTATTCGATGTATCACAGCCTCAGCGGAAGCATCGTTTTAAACGGCAAGGTTCACTCGTTTGATGACGGATACGGCTATATTGAAGGCGATTCGGGCACCAATTTCCCAAGTCAATATATCTGGTATAATTCTGTCGGGCGTGATTACGGTCTGACTGTTGCCATTGCCACGATTCCGTTCGGGCCGATAAAATTTACCGGACTCCTCGGCTTTGTTATTTACAACGGAAAAGAATATGACCTTACAACTTATAACTTTGCAAAAATACGCAAAATAGCCGAGGACGAAATACAGATCTCAAAAAACAGCTATCGGCTCACGTTAAGGCTCGGTAATGCGGGGGGACATCTGCTGAAAGCCCCGGTCAACGGAACGATGAACCGATTTATAAAGGAAAACATTGCAACTCCCACCGAATTCACTTTTGAAAAGGGCGATAGTGTGATCCTGTCCCGCAAAGACCCTCTTTCTTCACTGGAAATGGAATACACGGTCGGCAAAAAAGCTTCATCCGATACAGACAATATAAAGTAATAAACGACAGAACGTCAATAAGGCGTTATCCGCGCCTGCCATTTAAAAAATAAAATTCACATAACAAAGAAGAAAACGCAAAGTGAAAAAGTATGTCAACATATCTATGATATATGCAATACTCGGCTTGGCAGGCGGTTCTATCGCGAGTTCACAAAAGCATCGGCATTTACAGGCAAAACCACGCTTTCCGTGGTACATACACATCTGATCCTGCTCGGCAGCGTAGTATTTCTGCTTGTAGGTATGATAGCCGACAGGTATCCGCCGGAGTCGGTCAAAGCATTCAGCGCAACCCGTATCATTTACCCCTTGGGGCTTACTTTAACTGTCACGATGATGCTTGTTCGAGGCATCTTACAAGTGTCGGATATTGCTCTCTCGCGCGGTCTTAATGCCGCAGTATCGGGGATCGCCGGGATCTGTCATATCCTGCCGGGCACGAGAATCGTATTATTCTTCATAGCATTAAAAAAATCCGTAAAAACCAAAGCAAAAGAAAAGATCGATGAATGATCGCAGACTCCAAAAAGAAAATCGGGCAACCCCAAGGGTTGCCCGGTTATTTTTTCTGACATTCGGATAAAAGACTGCGAGTCCTGTTTCATTTTACGCATTGAAATACATATCGTAAACGACATATCCGTGTATGCCGTCAAGAGAACCCGGATATGTCTCCCGGCACATCATGCAACGAGGTTCCGTCATAGGGTATCCGCTCGTCGGGAAAATGCCGAATTCCGATGAGGTCTTAAATCCGACCTTGTTATAGAATTTATAATTCCCTTCCACCGTGATCCCTTTGTATCCCGCTTCTTTGACTCTTTCGATTCCAAGTTTCAGCATGGTGCTTCCGACACCCTGCCGAAAATGATCCGCATGAACCGATACCGGTGCAAGCATTACGATTTCGGAATCGATCCCTTCGCCGTGTCCGCCTTTTTCGGTAGCAGACAGAGGAAAATGCGAAAACAGGAAATGTCCGACGACCTTTCCGTCAAGCTCCGCGACAAAGGACAGCTCGGGAATATAATACCTTGAGTCCCTGATCTCCCCAACCAACGCAATGATGTCGGTTCCGTCCGAATAGTCCGTCCCTTCGCGAAAAGACCGCAAGATCAAAGCTACAATGCTCTTATAGTCCTTATGCTCCTCCGGACGGATGGTAATCTTCCCGTTTATCATACCTGTATCTCCTTTTTCTTAACTTTCTCAAATACTTTGCCGTTATCGTCGTTCCGTACTAAAGCATTTTCCCTGCAGTGGATAATTACATTGCTTCTTGAAACCCGAAAAGACCTTGCCCACCTTTGCCCGGAATAAAAAAATCGGGGACTTCAGTCTTTGAGAGAACTGACCAATGTCCCCGACATATCACGGTTTTATTTATTGAAACAGTACAAAGCCGTCGACGAAGAACGTCATAAGGTATTCCGCAAACAAAGCGGCAAAAATGACCAAAACCGATACAATAAAGCCGTGAAGCATAGGAGCTACTCCCGACTTCTTCATATCGCGCAGATCGGTATTAAGGCCGATCGCCGAACCGCCGCAGATACCGGTCCCCGCGGATATGAGGTTCGAGGTTTTCCGGTTCAGCTTCAGCAATTTTCCGATAACAAAACCAAGTCCGAAGCAGGTCGCCAAAGTAAACAGCATGACGAAAAGTGTGTCCTTCCCTACATTGGCGATCACCTTAATATCCAAAGAAAGTCCAAGGAGAATTATAGCGAACTTCAGGAGCTTTTTGACGTAAACTTAATACCCGGGCGATAGATCTGCGCCGGATATGAGATAGTGTTCAGGATCATGCCGATCAGCGAAAGCTCCTTTTTTATTCTTTGTTTACCCGAAACCGCAGATCCGGTTTGCAGTATGATTGTTTTTTCATGCGGGGCTTGAAGTCCGAACCGATCGCCCCGGATTTGAAAACCGTATCTACCGTACGCATATATTATATATAAATTTTCCTTTTTGTCAAGATAAGTAATGCAAATCCAATGGCGCCGCGCAAATGCGCGGCGCCACTTGCTTTATTCCTCGATAAAATCAGAGAGTTTA
>CALYSG010000114.1 GCA_945485605.1 uncultured Clostridia bacterium | reverse complement strand
TATCGCGATATCCTTCGGCGGGGTATTGTCGGCTTCGCCGGTCGTCGTTTCGGTGTATGAGTCGCCGGGTGTGACGTTTTGCGACAAATTGCATCCGGCGAAGGCTGTAAGAATAAAGAGTACCGCCAAAAGCGCGGCGAGAAGCCTTGCGTTCAGTTTCATTGCGATCATCCTCCGTTATTTCGGTTTTCAAGTTGATCTTTAATAAGTGTGAGAAGCTCTGCGTGGACCTTTCCGTTCGAGGCGACGACGTCGTTAACTGCTCTGTCGAGGGTCGTCGGGGCACCATGCCAGTCGGTCATGATTCCTCCCGCCTCGGCAACGATGAGGCGCGACGCGGCAATATCCCACGTCCCGAGTCCGTTCTCTAAGTAGCAGTCAGAGCGTCCCGCGGCAACATAACAGGCGTCGAGTGCCGCCGAGCCTGTCCTTCTTATGTCAACACCGCGGAGATAAAGCTCGCGGTAGAGCCCGAAGTACCCGGATCCGGTCTCCTTCCTGTATGGCATCGTACCTACGGATACGAGCGAATGAGCAAGGTCGGGCGCGTCGCTGACGTGTATCGGCTTTCCGTTCAGGAAGGCACCCTTTCCTTTTTCAGCCGAGAAAAGCTCGTCGGTGAAGGGATTGTAGATGACTGCGAGAATGGTCTCACCTCCGAATGCGAGGGCGAGTGAGGTCGCCGAGAGGCAAAAACCGTGGATGAAGTTCGTCGTTCCGTCGATCGGATCGAGAATAAAGGTCGGAACGTCGGGATCGACTTTGTGATCGGGACTCTCTTCTCCCATGAATGCACAGTCGGGAAAGGATTTCTCAAGGGCGGATCTGATAAAGCACTGAACCGAGGTATCGGCTTTGGTCACATAGTCGCATATGCCTTTCTCGGAAACGTCCGAAGCAAGGTCGCGATCAAAGATCAGCGGGCGTGCGCTTTTGACCGTCTCCTCCATGACGGCGAGTGTCGGGTAGAGCGTAAGGATCAACTCCTTTAAATAAATTAGTTATCGGGTCTATTATATCACAACGAACAGATATTGTAAAGCGTGTCGAAAAAAATTAGTTTCGGAGAGCCTCGATCGCCTTTTATTTGTGAAAAAGAAGTAAATTATGCCCGAGTACGCTTGAAATATTCGTTAATAATGGTATAATATAAGCTACCGAAGCCGCCGATTAAGTGCGGCGTGAAATATTATGCCGCTTGCGGCAATACGGAGGTAACTTTTATGAAAGCATGGAAAAGACTTTCGGCGATGCTTTTAGTGCTCGTTATGGTGCTTGCACTCTTTGCATCGTGCACGAATCCCGTGACTCCGCCGGATGACACGACGACTGACGCGGTAAACACTACCGAGGCGCCTACCGACGCCGGGACAACGACGTCCGATCCCACATCTCCCGACGAACTGGTGTTTAAAAAGGAAGATGACAAGACTCTTAATTTCAAGATCGTCCGCCCTGCCGGTATTTCGACCGACTCCACTACGGTGAAGGCGGCACAGCACATTTCTCAGAGACTTGCCGAGACGTTCGGCGTGACTCCTCAGCTTACCGATGACTGGGTACAGCCCGACAGCGAGCACGATCCCCTTGCCGTTGAGATACTTGTCGGTGCGACAAACTACAATGAGACCAAGGCGGCATATAACGCCACCCCGTACGGTGATTACTCCGTAAAGGCGGTAGGAAATAAGCTTGTCTTGGTGTCTTACTCCGACTCCTATATGTTCGATGCCGCGAATGCGCTGGTAAATCTCGTCGTATCGGGCTATAATGCCGAGAAGGGCGAGAGCACCCTTAAGGTAGCTGACGCCAACATCTCGAAGACCTGCCATCAGCAGCTCTGCGCCATGCCGGTATACGAGGGCGGTACGTTCTATTCGTATTACAATGCCGGCGAACGCCTTTCCGGACAGAACTGCGACGAGATCATAATAAAGAAGACCTCTCTCGAGGAATTCGAGAACTATAAGAAGAAGGTCGTCGCCGAGGGCTACACTCTCTACACCGAGAACAATATTGCCGACAACCACTTTGCTACCTTCACGAACTCGGCATACACACTCAATGCGGGCTTTTATAAGTATGACCAGAGCGTCCGCATCCTCATCGAGCCGCTCGCTCCCGCGGTCGGACTTGAGTCGGAAAATGTTTATAAGACCGTAACTACTTCGCAGATCACGATGCTCGGACTTGAATATTACATCACCTCAGAGAAAAAATACGCTTCTAACGGTCAGAGCTTTTTGATCAGGCTTGCCGACGGACGTTTCATCGTCGTTGACGGCGGTTTCGGCACGGCATCCGGTATCAATAACTTTGTCAATACACTTAAAGAGCAGTCGAAGGATTACACGAATACCCCGACGATCGCCGCGTGGATCATCACGCACGGTCACGGCGACCATGTCGGTATTATAAAGCAGTATGCGGCACTAAATGCGAGAGGTATCAAGGTCGAGAAAATACTTGCGAACTTCATGGCTCAGTCCGAGAGAGAGAGATCTGTCGCACTTAAGAAGACCTCGGCTTATAAGAACGACAGCGGATTCGAGGGCTGGAGTACCGGTTCGGGTAAGGCCGATGACGCAATACGTGCGGCTGCCAATACCTTTAAAGCCGAGCTGCATAAGGTCCATGTCGGTCAGATATACTACATAGCTGATGCAAAAATGGAAATCCTCTACACACTCGAGAGCTTCGGACCCAATCCCTGCAATGCCTTCAACACCACTTCGATCATTATAAAGATGACCTTCGGAGGTAAGACGACATACCTCAGCACGGGCGACGCGACCGGTAACGGTATGCAGACTGCCGCGAGACATTTCGGCAATTATCTTAAGTCCGATATAGTCCAGGTCGCTCACCACGGTTACACGACATGGGGCAACAGCAGCGGTACTATCGAGGCGTATACAAAGGCAAATGCGACTCTCGTCCTCTGGCCGCAGGGAACGCATGCCTATAAGAAATATCTCGATAAGGATTACAACAAAGTTCTCTTCACGCTCAGCAACTACAAGGAATTCTATTATGCCGGCACCGAGGGTGACCAGATCATAGTCGAGCTTCCTTATGTTTACGGACAGAGCAAGATAACCGTCACGAGAGTGGAATCAACATAATAAACGCAGGTTTGGGGCTGTCGCGCCTTATGCGACAGCCCCACAATTAAATAAAAAAGGATATAAAAATATATGGCAACTTATTGCAACGAACCTTCAAGAACATTCAGCGAATATCTTCTCATACCCGGATATTCCGACGAAAGCTGCACGCCGGCGAATGTCGATCTCAAGACATCTCTCGTGAAATACAGAAAGGGCGTCGAAGAATGTCCCGTATCGATAAACATTCCGCTCGTTTCGGCGATAATGCAGTCGGTCTCGGATGACAGAATGGCTATCGCGCTTGCGAAGGAGGGCGGAATGTCCTTCATCTACGGCTCGCAGTCGGTAGAATCGGAGGCGGCAATGGTCGCGAGAGTGAAAAATTACAAGGCGGGATTTGTCGTCAGCGACTCAAACCTTCGGCCCGACAACACACTTTCGGACGTTCTGAACCTTTTTGAGATGACGGGGCATTCAACGATGCCCGTTACCGACGACGGAAGTGCGAACGGAAAGCTTCTCGGCATTGTGACGGGGCGCGATTACCGTATCTCACGCATGAGTCCGGATGATAAGGTAGCTGACTTTATGACTCCGAGCGAAAGGCTTATCACGGCTCCCGAATCGACGACGCTCAAAGAGGCAAACGACATAATATGGGAGCACAAGCTGAATTCGCTTCCGATCGTGGACCGTGAGGGAAGGCTGCTTTACCTTGTGTTCAGAAAGGACTATTCATCTCATAAGAACAACCCGCACGAGCTTCTTGACTCACACAAGAGATATATGGTCGGCGCGGGGATCAATACACGCGATTATGAGACGCGCGTGCCGGCTCTGCTTGAGGCGGGAGCAGATGTCCTCTGCATCGACAGCTCGGAGGGATATACCTGCTGGCAGAAGAAAACGATAGAATATATAAGGAAGAACTACGGTGACTCGGTAAAGGTCGGGGCAGGGAATGTCGTCGACCGCGACGGCTTCCGCTTCCTTGCAGAGGCGGGTGCCGATTTTGTGAAGGTAGGCATAGGCGGAGGCTCGATCTGCATCACACGCGAACAGAAGGGCATCGGACGCGGTCAGGCATCGGCTCTTATTGAGGTCGCCGCGGCGCGTGACGAATACTTCCGTGAGACCGGGATTTATGTTCCGGTCTGCTCCGACGGCGGGATCGTGTTCGACTACCATATGACACTTGCACTTGCTATGGGGGCGGATTTCATAATGCTCGGCCGTTACTTTGCAAGGTTTGACGAAAGCCCTACAAACAAGCTATTCGTCAACGGTACCTACGTGAAGGAATATTGGGGCGAAGGCTCAAACCGCGCGAGAAACTTGCAGAGATACGACCTTGGCGGCGCGAACTCGCTCCAGTTTGAGGAGGGTGTCGATTCTTACGTGACCTACGCCGGATCGCTCCATGAGGGCGTTGAAAAGAGCCTTTATAAGGTCAAATCGACTATGTGCAACTGCGGCGTCAAGAGTATTCCCGACCTTCAGAAGAATGCAAAGATGACTCTCGTCTCGGCGACGAGTATCGTCGAGGGAGGTTACCACGATGTCACCCTCCGCTCGACCGCTCAGACGTCGAGATAACGTATATACGATAGGCGAGATGCCGGGGAACCTTTTTTCGGGAAGGTTCCCTTCATTGGTTTCCGAAAACCACCCGCTGAGCGGGTGGTTCGGTAGAGGCTTTTGCCGATGAGCGATCCCACCGCAGCGGAGGCTCCCCTTACACAGGGGAGCCTTTCTTTGAGCGCTTCTTCTTAAAAACAAAGTTCCCACAAACCGTTTTCTTGGTCGGTGGGAACTCTTTTTACAGAAATAATGCCCGCGAAGTAGCTTCGGCGCTTTTTCTTTTGCCCATAGCAGGCACAAAAGAAAAAGCTAAGCAAAAAGAAAGCGCCATTGGGGGGATTTCGCTCGCTTTTTCGGTCAGCCTCAGCTCCGGGTGATGACCTCACCCTTAAGTGAATAAAATGCGAGTCAGGGCGGCAGGCACTGCCTGCCGACGCCTTTTGAAAAAGGCGGGCGAAAACTTCAAAAAAGCGAATGGAGAAACAGAAATAATGTCTGCGAAGTAGCATTGGCGCTTTTTCTTTTGCCTATAGCAGGCACAAAAGAAAAAGCTAAGCAAAAAGAAAATGCCGTTAAGGGGAGTTTCGCCGCCTGCGGGCGGCGACCGAAGGCTCTGCCTTCGGAAACCGCAAGCCTTTAAAAAGGCTTGAGCTAAACTTCAAAGCAGGCGTAGGGTGGTTGCTCGCCAAAAATGACGTTTCGAAAACAGAAACAATGTCTCCGGAGTAGCTTCGGCGCTTTTTCTTTTGCCCATAGCA
>CALYSG010000113.1 GCA_945485605.1 uncultured Clostridia bacterium | reverse complement strand
CAGAAAGTATATAATGAAGGGTGTAAGCCGAAGCGGTATCAAAGGTTAAAGCAATTTTAAAATATAAATTTGCAAGAAAGGAAGAAAACCATGAAAAAAAGACTTATTTCAATCGCTGTCCTCCTTGTCCTCGCACTTTCGCTCGTCGCCTGCACGGTTCCCGGTATGGGACCTAACGGTGACAACGGCGGCGTTAAGGGAACTCCGAACTTTGACGTTCCCGAAGGCGGATACGACGGAAGCGCAGTCACTATCACCTTCTATCACACTATGGGATCTAACCTCTCCGATGTTCTTGACCTCTACATTGCGGAGTTTAACAAGCTCTATCCGAACATCGAAGTAGTATCCTCAAAGATCGGAGGATATGACGATGTAAGAGACCAGATAAAGACTGAGCTCGTCCCCAAAAAGCATCCCAACCTCGCGTACTGCTACCCCGATCACGTCGCTCTTTATAACCTTGCAAAGGCTGTAGTAACGCTTGACAACCTCATCGACAGCAAGATTGAAGTGACGAGAGCCGACGGCACGACAGAGATACTCGGTTTCACCGATGAACAAAAGAATGATTTCATACAGGGCTATTACGAAGAAGGTCGTCAGTTCGGCGATCAGCTCATGTATACGCTCCCCTTCTCGAAATCGACCGAAGTTCTCTACTACAACAAGACATTTTTCGACGAGAATAATCTGAAGGTTCCGACTAACTGGGACGAAATGGAAGAGGTCTGCAAGAAGATCAAAGAGATCGACCCCACCTCTATCCCGCTCGGATATGACAGCGAAGCCAACTGGTTCATCACCATGTGCGAACAGCTCAATTCTCCCTATACCAGCGCGACCGGTGAACACTTCCTCTTCAACAACGAAACCAACAGAGCATTTGTCAAGCGTTTCAGAGACTGGTATCAGAAGGGCTACCTCACTACTCAGAACCTCTACGGATCTTACACCTCCGGACTGTTCACCGCGCTTGAGCCCAATGATGAAGGAATGCTCATAAGAAGCTATATGTCGATCGGCTCTTCCGCCGGTGCGACGCATCAGCGCCCCGAAGCCGACAACGGAGGTAATTATCCTTTTGAAGTAGGCATTGCAACTATCCCCCAGGTCGATGCCGCGAATCCGAAGGTCATCTCGCAGGGGCCGAGCATCTGTATATTCAAGAAAGACAATCCTCAGGAAGTCATTGCATCGTGGCTCTTCGTAAAGTTCCTTGTGACAAATGTTGAGTTCCAGGCTGAATTCTCGATGGCTTCGGGTTACGTTCCGGTCATTAAATCGGTTTCTGAGAACGAGACCTACAAAGCATTCATCGATAAGGCAGACGGCGGCAAATATATCTCCGCACTCAGTGCAAAGGTCTGCCTTGAGCAGGAAAAAGCATACTACACCTCCCCCGCATTCAACGGTTCGTCCGAAGCACGCAGCCAGGTCGGTCAGATCCTTCAGAAGTGCCTGCCGCTTAACGACGACGGCACCGTTGACGCTGAGATCAAGAAGGCTTTTGATGAGGCTTACAACACCTGCAAATACAACACATGATTCAGGTCTTATAAGCTCGGAATAAGGAAAATTATGAAAAGAAGCTCAATCAGAGCATTGTCGGCGTTTATCGCGTTGACAGCTCTTCTCGCACTTATGCTTTCCGGTTGCAACCTCTTCGGAGGTCAGCCGGATGGCACAACGGAAAACAGCTCAAATAACACAGGCACGGAATCTCCGGGCGAAACCGTAGACTATGCTTCCCTTCTTAAGCTGGATATGTCTTCCGAAACTTTGAAGCAGATAGTCACGGTAAAAAATTACGTTGACGGTGACACGACTCACTTCCATGTTCCTCAAAACGTAGCCGAGGGCGGTGTACTGAAGGCTCGCTACCTCGCGATCGACACCCCCGAATCGACCGGAAAGATAGAAGCTTACGGTAAAAAGGCTTCAAAATTCACTAAGGAAAAGCTTTCAAGTGCCGCTTCGATACTCGTCGAATCGGACAACGGAAGCTGGAACCGCGACTCTACGGGCAGCCGTTACCTCGTCTGGGTATGGTATAAGCCCTCAGATGACGCGGATTACCGCAATCTGAACCTTGAAATACTTCAGAACGGACTTGCCGTGGCATCGGCAACGGGCAGCAACCGTTACGGAGAGATATGCCTTAATGCGCTCAATCAGGCAAAAACGGCAAAGCTCAATGTTCACTCGGGTCAAAAGGACCCCGATATGTATTACGGTGAAGCAGTAGAGCTTACGCTAAAGGAGCTTCGTTGCAACATCGAAAAATATAACGGAGTCAAAGTCGCATTTGAAGGAGTTGTCACGATCAACAATAACAACGGCGTGTATGTCGAGGAATACGATCCCGAAACCGGACTTTATTACGGCATTTATGTCTATTACGGATTCGGTCTTTCGGGCGAAGGGCTTGATATTCTCTCGGTCGGAAACAGATCAAGGATCGTCGGCACCCTGCAGCTCTATGAAACTGCCGGAACGTATCAGATCTCGGGTCTTACATACCGTGCCATGAAACCGAACGATCCGAACAATATTCAGAAGATCAGCGACGGACACTCACCGGCTTATCAGGAAATGTCGGCAGAACGTTTTGCAAACGGAAAGATCGGAATTTTAGCGGAAGATGAAACCGTTAAAGAATACTCGGTCGCCGAGCTTTCGCTCAACTCTTCGGTCTCAATGAAAAATCTTAAAGTCAAGAGTGTTTATGTCACCGATGACAAAACCTCTTCCTCATACGGTGCTATGACACTAACGTGTGAGTGTGACGGCATTACCGTTACGATCCGTACACTTCCCTTCTACGAAAACAACGAGCTCATCGGAGCATCCGAATACGAAGGAAAGACCATAAACGTTAATGGAATTATAGACTACTTCAACGGCAACTGCCAGATCAAGGTATTTACCAAAGACGCGATAACAGTAAACTGAAAAATATTTTTTACAGGAGAAAAAATATGAAAAAAATTATCATTCTGTTCCTTGCGCTCGTTTTAGCTGTATCGGTATTCGCCGGATGCACAACAACCGGAAACGGAGACGGATCCGGTACTACCGCAAATCCCGGCGACGCGACTCCCACAATTCAGGAAGCCAAGACCTACCTTCGTGCCATGTACAAGGACAACGCCGAAATTACTCCCGATGACTACACTGTGGTCAATGCAGTCCGCATAGGCGAGACCGAATTCACCGTTGAGTGGTCGGTCAATGTCATCTCCGGATCAGCAGAAGATGTTAAGCTCGTCGTTGACGAAGAAAACATGCAGACAAAAGTCGATGTCAACACCGACGCTGCCGAAGACACTGTATATGAGCTCAAGGCTACCATAAAGGACGCAAACGGTAATACAGAAGAGCTTACCTTCAACCACAAAGTTCCGAAGTTCAAAGAGCTCTCGTGGGCTGAATACATAGCCAAAGTCGCTGACGAAGCAGTAACCGTCAAGGGTGTTATCACAGGCATCGTCGCAAAGTCTAAGGGCGCATCTAACAACTGCATCTACTTCCAGGACAATGACGGCGGATACTACGCCTACCAGATGTCTACCGACCCGGTAACCGACAATCAGCTTGAGATCGGTATGACCATCAGAGTCCGCGGTGTTAAGGATATTTACAGCGGCACTCATGAAATCAAAAACGGCACAGTAGAGATTCTTGATCCCAACAAGACTGCCGTCACTCCCGCAGATTACACCGAAATATTCAAGAATGCAAAATCTCTCAAGGATAGTGCTCTCGTAAACAATCAGTCATTCCTCGTAACACTCAAGGGTGTTGAGATCAAGGCGCAGGACGACACAGTTTCGAGCGGATACTTCAAGTTCCAGCTCGGCGAGCATATCTCCTACATTCGCATCTCCTCCTCCACCTGCCCGCTCACAAAGGCTGAGCAGACCGCATTCAAGAAGGCTCACGGCGAGCATACCGGTTGGACCGCAAATGTCACCGGTGTCATAAGCATTTACGACGGAGCATTCTACCTCACTCCCGTTGATGCAAACGCTATCGAGTATGTAAGCCTGCCTGCAAAGGACGACGCCGGAATGGTCGCCTTTGAGAAGGAAAATCTCTCGTTCACCGATGCTGTCACAGACAGCAAGACCTTTGAACTCGCCTCCACAGGCGCAGGTTACAAGCAGGTCACCATCACATGGGTCTCCGACAACGCCTGCGCAGTCGTCAATGACGGCAAGCTCGTCGTAACCCTTCCCGAAGAGGAAACTACCGTTAAGCTCACCGCAACTATCACCTGCGGAAGCGTAACCGACACAAAGGAATTCGAGATCAAGGTCGACGCAGCCCCCACTGATGTCTATGTTGCAAAGCCGATAACTGAGGTCGTCGCAGACAAGGGCTTCAAATTTGCGCTCTACCAGACAAATCTCGGAAAGACTATCTACTTCTCCGGTGCCATGAGCGGCAATTTCTTTGCTACCACCGATAAGACCGCCAAGGCTGTCGATGTTTACGCCGAGGCTGTTGAAGGCGGATATAAGCTCTACTTCCTCGAGGGTGAGACCAAGAAGTACCTTGACATCTACGAGTATCAGACCGGTAAGGTCGGCGTTAGAATTGCAGATGCGGCAACCGCTACTGCAGTTTACACCTGGAACGCAGATCTCAAGATCTTCGTTGCCAATGTTGCAGGCAACGACTACTACCTCGGCACTTACAAGACCTACAACACCATCAGCGCAAGCAAGACTACTTTCATAACAGGCGACAAAGCCGCCGATCTGGGCGTTTCGCAGTTCGTGGCTCAGCTCTGCACTCTCGTTCCCGCCGACTATGTTGCTGAAGCGATAACCGAGGCTAAGGAGGGTGACTTCTACTTCGTTATCAATCAGGTCAACCTTGCAAAGACCCTCTACTTCATAGGAACCATCAATGCAAGCGAATACCTCGAGACCGCCGACAGGTTTGGCAAAGCAGTAAAGGTCACCGTCGCAAAGTCGGGCGAAGGCTACACGCTCAAGGTCGGTAACAAGTTCATCGAGATCTATGAAAACACTGCGGGAAAGGTCCGCGTAACCCTCGTCGACGCATCTACCGGTGTCTGGACATGGAATAACGACCTTAAGCTCTTCACCTACACGCTTGCAGGATGCACCAACGAAAAGAATAACGGAGAATACTATCTCGGAACCTACAATAATTTCGACACAATCAGCGCAAGCAAGACCTCCTATATCACCGGCGACAATGCAAGCAAGGTCGGTGTTTCACAGTTCCCTGCCTATCTCTCGACAGTAACCGTTAAGGAACTCGTCTCGAGTGTCATGGAAGCTCCCGTCGCAGACAAGGCATTCAAGTTTGCCCTCACTCAGGTCAACCTTGATAAAACTCTCTACTTCTCCGGTGCCATGAGCGGCAATTTCTTCGCTACCACCGATAAACTGTCTAAGGCTGTCGATGTTTACGCCGAGGCTGTTGAAGGCGGATATAAGCTCTACTTCC
>CALYSG010000112.1 GCA_945485605.1 uncultured Clostridia bacterium | reverse complement strand
GTTCGGTGCACGAGGACATAGGCAGGTAGGACAACAGGTCACTGCCCGTCCGACGCATTTTATAAAATTTCAACAGTTACTATTGAATTCACGGCGCGGGTATGGTATAATTTACTTAATCATGTTTATATGGAGGTATTCTTATGGCATTCCCGACAGCAATTCAGGTTTATTCGGTTCGCGAGGAGGCAAAGGCAGACCTTCGCGCCACTCTTGCAAAGCTCAAAGAGATGGGATATGACGGCGTTGAGTTCGCCGGACTCTACGGACATACCGCTGACGAAGTAAAGACTATGTGCGAAGAGCTCGGGCTCGTTCCGGTCTCGGCTCACGTTCCTTACCTTGATATGGTGAAGGATCCCGAAGGCGTTCTCGGCACATACGCCGCGATCGGTTGCAAATACGTCGCGGTTCCTTACCTCAACGACGATCTGAGACCCGGTACGGATAAATTCCCCGAGGTCATGAAAAACATCGCCATGCTCGGCGAGGTCGCGAACAGACTCGGTATGACGCTTCTTTACCACAACCACGACTTCGAATTCATAAAGCTCGGCGGTAAGTACGGACTCGACACTCTCTACGAGACCGTCCCGGCTGACCTGCTCAAAACAGAGCTCGACGTCTGCTGGGTAAAGGTCGGCGGCGAAGAGCCCGCTGCCTACATAAAGAAATACTCGGGGCGCGCACCCGTTGTGCACCTCAAGGACTTCTACGGTGAAAAATCCGACAATATGTATGAGCTGATCGGACTTGAGGCTCAGAAGCCCGTCCGCCCCGACGGATTTGAGTTCCGCCCGCTCGGAAAGGGACTTCAGGACTTTGCGCCGATCCTTGAGGCGGCGAAGGAAGCCGGAACCGAATGGGTCGTCGTAGAGCAGGATAAGCCGAGCCTCGGCCTTACTCCGATGGAGTGTGCGAAGGCGAGCATCGACTACCTCAGGACGATAAATAAATAAGGTATGAAAAGATCATTCGTCGCGTTGATCGCCTTTCTTTCGGCAATGCTCATGATCTTCACCTCATGCGGCACGGGAGATCTCACCGGGGACGGAAAAAGCACCGACTCTGACAGCGAGAGCCTTCCCGCCGACGAAAACACTACCGCGCCCGAAACGCCGAAGGTCTACGTATCGGATTACGCCGTCGTCAGATCAATGAAGGCTTCCGGAATAGTAAAGCAGGCGACCGCCGAGCTTTGCAATTCTCTTAATGCAAGCTACGGCGGATACGCGGGAGTGACCGATGACTGGCTTGAAGGCGGAGTCGACCCCGACAAGGGCGAGATCCACGAAAAGCGTGAGATCCTCATCGGTGAGACGAACCGCGGAGAGAGCCGGGTATCGGGACTTTCGCTCGAGCCCTCCGAATACGTCATCTTCAACGCGGAGGCAAAGATAGTCCTTCTCGGCGGCTCGGACAAGGCGATCGCCGCCGCCTGCAAGGTCTTTCTTACCCTTCTGAAGCAGGACGGCGAAGGCAAATTCACCGTCGAGATCCCCGGCGGTTACCTTAAGGGCAAGGACGACAGCATAAAGCCATATCTGATCCTTGCCGCCGACCAGAAGCTGTCGCAGGTCGCCGTCTACGACGTATCGGTCTTTACCGACATAAGCTCGGCAAATGCGCTGAAGATCTTCATCTTCTCGGAATATAACATCGCCGACACGCGCCTTCGCGAATATGAGGGAAAGACGGTGCTCCTTGCCGCTTACGGATTCTCGAGCGCACGTATCATCGACTACGAGACCGGCAATGATATCTTCTCGACGAATCAGACGGCGCAGAATCCTCACGCCGCAGAAATAATGCCCTGCGGAGTCCTTGCCGTTGCGGCGAGCACGGGCGCGCAGGTGAGATTCTTCAACATAAAGTCGGGCAATTCAGAGATGACGGCGATCGACTTTCCCGACTCGCACGGACTGCTCTACGATCCGCAGAACGATGTGCTCTGGGCGATCGGTAAAAATCAGCTGAAGGCATACAAGGTCAGCCTCGGCAATGACGGTGCGCCCGTCGCGACGGAGGTCCCCGAGCTCGCCGCAACGATACCTACGAGCGGAGCGCACGACCTTCAGCCGGTATACGGAGATACCGACAGACTGTGGATATCCACAAGCTCGGCGGTATATCAGTACTCAAAATCGCAAAAGAAGTTCTTCACCGATTATGCGGGGAATTCCGATATAAACAAGAAGAGCATCAAGGCAGTCGGCAACTTTGACGACGGAAGCGTCCTGACTATCTCACCCGACAAGGCGTTCAGAGACTGGACCTCGGCATCTGCTTCTCTTTACGTACGGTTCGGCGACACCTTCGGCGCGGTAAAGCTCAAATCGACAGACGGCGGATTTTACAAGGTCCGCGTCGCAAATAAAAATTATCAATAATTATACGGAGGATATATCAATGGCTGATAAATCAATGGAAGGTCTCAATACCTTCACATCAGAGGAAACCTCGACGGTCGACGCGGGCAAAAAGATGCGCGTCGCCATCATAGGCACCGGCTGGATCGCGGGCTCGCACATCAAGGCTTACCTTGCCCAGCCCGACGTGGAGATCGTCGCGGGCTGTGACCTCATCCCCGGAAAGGCAAAGGCCTTCTTCGAAAAATACGGTGTAGAAAACGTCAAGACCGACTACGCAAACGACGAGGAGATGCTCGCCGACAAGTCACTGCAGCTTGACGCGGTCTCGATCTGCACCTACAACTGCCAGCACGCGCCCTGCGCCATTCACGCGATGGAAGCGGGAGTCAACGTACTGCTCGAGAAGCCCTTCACGGTCACCCTCGAGGAAGCGATCGAGGTAATGAAGGTAGAGAAAAAGACCGGCAAGGTCCTCTCGATAGGCTTCCAGCCGAGACTTGACGACAATATGAAGATGATAAAGAAGATCGTCGAGTCGGGAGAGCTCGGAAAGATCTACTACATACAGACCGGCGGCGGCAGACGCCGCGGCATCCCGACGCCTCACGGCTCGACCTTCATCGAGAAGGACACCGCGGGCATCGGCGCTCTCGGAGACATCGGATGCTACTCTCTCGATATGGTCCTCAATGCGATAGGCTACCCGAAGCCCCTGACCGTCTCCGGCTATAAGTCGGCGTACTTCGGCACCGATCCGAAATACAGCGGCTACGCGGTGGGAAAGGGCGAAAAATACTCGAAGCTCTTCGGCGTCGACGACTTTGCGGCGGCGTTTATAAGGCTTGAGGGCGACATAATCCTTGACTTCCGCATCTCGTGGGCTATGAATATGGATACCCCGGGAGACACCATAATCCTCGGCACGAAGGGCGGACTTCGCATCCCCTCGACCGAGTGCTGGAACGGCACGGTCGGCGGACCCATGACGATATATCACGAGGTATGCGGTCAGCAGACGCAGACCGTCGTCCCGATCATAGAGAACAAGAGCAAGGTAGGACTCTTCGAGAAGAAGATAAGGACCTCCCTCGATGCCTGCAAGAACGGCACGGCGGCACCCGTCCCGACGAGCCAGATCGTCTACAATCAGGCGATCATCGACGGTATCGCGAGATCCGCCGAGACCGGCAGAGAGGTCGAGATAAACGTTCCCGAGGTCTGAAAAGACCGGAAATATTCTTTTCGGGAGGAGCGCCCTTAACGGAGCTCCTCCCGAAAAGCGTTATAAGACCTCTCTTCCGTGAGGTCTTTACATACCGCCGCCCATGTGATATAATAAAAACAGAGAAAAACACATGAAAGGAAAAACTTATATGGTAATGAAGGTTTCCGAGATACCCTACAAACGTTACACGATAGAAGAAGGCAGATCGGCTTTCGGCTCATTCAAGGCGGCGGTCGCCTCCGCGGCATCGGCAGACGAAGTCATAGCCGCAAGGAAGACGTTCCTCGACGAATGGAGAAATTTTACGGAGGCGGCGTCGCTGTCGAATTGCCGCTTCACCCTTGACACGCGCAGTGAATTTTATCAGGGCGAGGTCGCCTACTACGACGAAAACGGCCCGCTCTTCTCACAGCTTATGACCGAATACGGCGAGATCATGCTCGCCTCCCCCTTCCGCACCGAGCTCGAGGCGGCACTCGGCTCGCGCCGCTTTGCCTTCTACGAGCTGGCGAAAAAGACCTTCTCCGAGAAGATCATAGAGGATATGCAGAAGGAAAACGCCGTTTCTACCGAATACAGTAAGTTTATGTCTGAGCTCGTCTTCGACTTTGACGGACAGAAAATGCCCCTGTCGGTGCTCCGCGGGAAGCTCGAGGACTCCGACCGCGAGGTGAGAAGGAAGGCTGCCCATGCGATCGGTGAAGGTCTTAGAGCTGTCGGTCCCCGGCTCGACGACTTCTATGACAGACTCGTGAAGATCCGCGACACCATGGCGAAGAAAATGGGCTACAAGGACTTCGTGGAGCTCGGATATTACCGCATGGGACGTGTCGATTACAACGAAAAGATGGTCGCGGGCTTCCGCGAAAACGTCAGAAAGTATCTCGTACCCTGCGTTGTTAAGCTGAAAAAGGAGATCGCCGGCGACCTCGGCATCGACGGGATAAGCTTCTTCGACGACGCAGTATACGTCAAGGGCGAGATCCCGCGCCCGATGCTCGACAAGGCGGGCATTTTCGACGAGGCTCAGAAGATGTACGACGAAATGTCGCCCGACATCGGTGATTTTATGCGCGAGATGCGCGAGGCAGAGGCTTTCGACGTCGATTCGCGCGACGGCAAGTGGGGCGGCGGCTACTGCACCTGCTTCCCGAAGGAAAAGCAGCCCTTCATCCTCGCGAACTTTAACGGGGGCTCGGGAGATATCGACGTTATAACTCACGAATTCGGGCACGCCTACGCCGCTTACAACGTCTTCCGTTACGGCGACGAGGAGCTCGACGTCGGAGGCATGGAGACCGCCGAATGTCACTCTATGAGTATGGAATTCCTCTGCTGGAAGGGTATGGAGCGTTTCTTTGCCGAGCCGAACAAGTATAAATATTCGCATCTATGCTCAGCGCTGTCCTTCATTCCGTACGGCGTCATAGTCGACGAGTTCCAGCATATCGCCTACTCGCACCCCGAGTACACTCCAAAAGAACGCAAGGCGGCTTATCGCGAGCTTGAAGCCAAGTACCGCCCGTATCTTGACTGGACGGGGATACCCTACCTTGAGGAGGGCACGAGGTGGCAGTATCAGATGCACATTTTCGAGTCGCCCTTCTATTATATTGACTACTGTCTTGCACAGACCGTTGCTCTCTGGTTTTTGAAGATGTCGCGAGAGGACTACCGCGCCGCGCTCGAAAAGTACGTCGGCTTCTCGAAAAAGGGCGGAACGGAGGCTTTCCCCGAGCTGCTCGCCGGAGTCGGAATACCTTCACCCTTCGCCGACGGATCGCTGAAGGCTCTTGCGGATGAGTGTGTCGGAATAGCCGAAGAGCTGAAATAAATTCGGCGGCACGATAAAAAACCTTTCGCGTTTTTTGAAGTTTAGGTCAAGCCTTTTCAAAGGCTTGCGGTTTCCAAAGGCAGAGCCTTTGGTCGCCGCCCGCAGGCGGCGAAACTCCCCTCAACGG
>CALYSG010000111.1 GCA_945485605.1 uncultured Clostridia bacterium | reverse complement strand
TGCTCTATCGCCTTCCACTCGACGGGGCGGAATATCGCAACTATCGAGGTAGCGAAGATAATGAGAAGTATCAGTGGGAACTGAAATATCGACTTGACCTTGTCACCCGTCGAACAACGGATCTCTTTCCACGCGTTGATAGCAATAAGAAGCCCGAGAAGCACTCCTCCGAGGTACATATTCACAACAGCCCCCGTAAGCATGGCTCCGAACATGAGAGGCGTCAAAGCTCCCGTCGCGACTCCGGTGATCATCGTAGCAAGGTTCAGAACAGTCCCGATGATCCCGAGGAACATAAACGGCAGGTTGTTCATAAGCATATCGTAAGCCGAGAACTTGTTCCCTTTTATCTTAAAGGATCGGCAGAGCGGGATAAGATAGGTAAAATAGGCTTGCAGATAGCCCTTTGACCAACGCATACGCTGGTTCCAGAGCTGCTTTATGTTGATAGGTTGCTCATCGTAGAGCTTAGCCTCGTGCGCATAGCCGATCTTTATGCCGAGCGAAACACACTCAAGCGAGAACTCTATGTCCTCGGTCAACATGTAGTGATTCCAACCGTCCATACGCTCGATTATCTCGCTTCCGGTGACAAATCCGGTACCCGCTACGGTGCAGGAATTTCCGAGGATCATTCGCGCATTGTTGAGGTGAAGCGTTTCACGCAGAAGCATCAGCGCACTTCCCGAGGATTCCCAGCACTGCTCATAGTTTTTCGAGTTTCTGTAGCTCGTGACGACACGGTATCCGGCGGAGAAGACCTTGTTTATCTCGGTAATGAAGCTCTTGTCAAGAAGGTTGTCCGCATCGACGACAAGGTAGCCATCGTAGTAAGTATATCCGGAATACTTTTCTTTTATCTTGTGGAGCAGATAGTCGAGAGCGTAGCCCTTGCCGCGTTTTTCCTTGTTGAAACGCTCGACGACATTCGCCCCGTGAGCTCTCGCGACCTCTGCGGTCCGGTCGGTGCAGTTGTCGGCGACTACATATACGTCGAAGAGCTCATTCGGGTAATCCTGCGCCGCTATGCTGTCGAGAAGATATCCTATGACCTTCTCCTCGTTTCTCGCCGAGATGAGTACGGCAAACCTGTTGGGCTTTCCCTCAGGGAAGGCTTTCGGCTTGCAAAACAGCGAAACCACTATGTAGACCGCCTGATAAAAGCAAAGGCAGGTCATAAGTGCAGTAAATACTCCGGTTATTATAGAAAGGACTTGCATCGTATATCTCCCAAATCAGATTCAGAGTAAAGTTCGCAGATTATTATACTACATATTACCTTATTTGTCAACCCGAATCCTCATCGGCAGGAAAAGGTTGAAAAACGCGTCGATATGTGGTATAATATCCGTATTATTTACGGAGGCGGAGGTTTGAAAGATAAATATTTCGAACGACGTTTTGCGGCTTTTACCGTCTGAAATACGACGATTTTGCTTCGCGAAACAAACCGCAATTTTTCAAGAAAGTAAGAGCAACGGATACAAACAAGTATGAAAAAATTTCTTAATACGGCATATAAAAGAGAACAAACATGGCACAACGCCGTCTTTTTCGGTGTTGTGACAGTCTGCCTGCTCCTATGCTTTGTTCCGGCAGGAAACATTGAAAGCGGCTATAAATACCCGATGGAAAACGTATACACACAGTACGACCAGTACGCCCTTCAGTTCAACGCCTTCTTAAACGGGCATACTGAACTCGACGCAAATCCCGATGAGAGACTCGAGCAGCTTGAAAATCCATATGATCCGGCACAGAGGAGTGGCATAAATTACCTTTGGGATATAGCCTACTATAACGGAAGCTATTACTCGTACTTCGGCATCGCACCGATACTTACCGTCTATTATCCTATATTTATTCTTACCGGCACGATAGCCTCAAAGGCTCTTGTCTGCCTGATCCTCGGTATGGCGGCGGTGATATTTATCGCGCTCGCATACCGTGAGGTAATATTTCGCTTCTGCCGCGAGCCGAATCTGCTCCTGTCATGCGCGGGACTTATAGCGGTCATGACGGCGTCGGGAGTCTATGTCGGAATACTTTATTCGGATACCTACTATATCGCTGTGCTTTCGGCGCTCGCCTGCTCATCGGCTTTCATATATCTCGGCTTCAGAGCGATGCGGACCCCGCGCCTTCTTCCGAGAGCTTTTCTCCTCGTCGCGGCGGCGATCGCACTCACGCTCACGGTCTGGTCGCGCCCGACGGTAACAATTATGTGCCTTATGATCCTTCCCCTGTTCATTGATTTTGCGGCAAAAATAAGGAAGGACACGCTGAAAGAAGGCATAGTCACGATAGCCGCCTTCGTCCTGCCTCTCTTAATCGGTGCAGGTGCCGTGATGACCTATAACGCCATGCGCTTCTCGTCGCCATTCGACTTCGGCGCAAACTGGCAACTGACGGTAAACGACATTTCAAAGAATAAGTTCGACCTTGCCCTCTTTTTCCCCTCCCTCGGATCGTTCTTTCTTCAGGCGCCCGAGCCTCAGAAGAATTTTCCATTCATCACTTGGTCGTTGTGCCGATTTGCCCCATTTGACGACTCGGTCAGGTATATCTATCACGAAAAAACGGTAGGAGCCTTTGCCTTCGGGCTTCCGATTGCTTCCCTGCTCGCACCGGTGACCGTCGATTTCAGTAAGGATAAGGTCAAGGCGGCAACCTTCCTCACCGTTCCGTTGCTCTCTGTATTCGTTGCATTCACGGACTATTGCCTCGCGGGGGTGAACTTCCGCTACCTGATAGACTTTCTGCCGATACTTTCGGCAGTCTCGGCGGCTCTCTGCCTCGGATTGCACGAAAAAGCGACGGGAAAGCTCAGGAGAGCTATCACCGTCGCCTGCCTGCTCCTGTTCGGAGCGTCGGTCGTCATGTGTCTCGGCGTACTGTCAGCGGGTACGAGTCAAGCAATGTTATCAATGATTTAATAGGAAATACTCGAAAAGGGTCAGAATGATCAAAAATCCGAAATTGAATGCCGAGAAAAGCGCTATGTACTTTCCCGCTTTGCCGGGATCGTGCGAGGTGTACTCGCGGAAGGTGATAAGGCTCGCCAGCGAGGCTATGAGCGTCCCCGCACCGCCGATGTTGACACCGACGAGAAGCTCGCGATAGTTTTCCGTAAACTGCGAGAGAAGCACCGCCGACGGAACATTACTTATACACTGACATGAAAGCACGCTGAAAATGAGCGTGCTTTTTTCGAGCAATCCCGAAAAAAGATTTCTTACAGCCTCCATCCGCCCCATATTTCCTGCGAAAACGAAGAAGGACATGAAGGTGAAGAGCAGAGCGTAGTCGACCTTTGCAAGCGCCTTGCGATCAAGGAAAAAAAGTGCTGAGGGTATCACGATAAGCCCGATCCAATAAGGGATAATTCGGAAAACTATCACGATCGAGAAAGCAAAAAGCAGGAGATACACGACCGTGCGACGGATCGGGAGTTTTTCCGTCTCGCCCTCCTCGAGCTTCAGCTTCACGGGCTTAACGAAAACGAAACAGCATACCGCGATCATCGTTATCGAGAGAATAAAGGGCGGGAACATGATCGACATAAACTCGCCTACGGGTATCGAAAAGTGGCTGTAAAGGTAAAGATTCTGCGGATTGCCGAAGGGCGTGAGCATTCCCCCGAGGTTCGCGGCTATGTTCTGCATAATGAAGGTAAACGCCATATACTTTCGGTTTCCCGTCGACTCAAGGACAAAAAAGCCAAGCGGCAGAAAGGTCAGGAGTGCCATATCGTTCGCTATCAGCATCGATCCGATGAAGGTTATGCAGACGAGCGCAAGCACCGCGGCGCGGAGGTTTCCCGTGCATACGACGATCTTCCGCGCGACGAAGGTGAAGAAACCTATATTTCTCAGCGCGCAGACGACGGCGAGCGTGCAAAAGAGGCAGGTCAGCGTCCGGAGATCGAAATATCCGAGGTAGGCGGCATCGGGAGGCACGATAAACGAGGTGACAAGTGCCGCAACTATCGCAATGCAGAGGACGGTGTTCTTTTTTATGAAGCCCAGAACGGCGGTAAAGGCGTACGGCATATGCCCGTGCGCCGGTTTTTTCATGGCAGAAGCGTTCATTCCCTGAATAATCCTCCGGATATCTAATAAAAAACAACAGTTGTTATTGTAGCACAAACCCCGAACAGAGTCAATATATAGTGAAGAAAAAATGCACATTCGGAAAATCCTAAACGAAACGCCCCCGCGAGGATTTCCTCGCGGCGGCGGGTTTAATTTAACGATATGACTTTTAGATCATGAGCCTGACTTCGATATGATGAGATCGCCGTTCGTGAAATTTTTGGCGGTGTAAACGACGGCACTATCACCAGTAGTTGAGGGGCTCCCAAAAACGAATACAAGCGCTCCTTCTTTGTATCCCATCGTACGCATTATATCACTTTCTCCGGGCGTTGTCGCTTTTTTATATACACTGGTTATGTATTTTACCCCTGTATCACTACCGGAAATTATGTCGCCGGCATAAGCAAAAGTTAGTCCATCTGTCTTATCATGGAATGCCTGCTTACTGTCCTTATTTTCGTAAATTCCAAAAGAGCTGTTATTATTAACAAAGCTCTTTATGTCAACATCATATGTTTTCGCAACCGTACCTAATATCATAGCCGATCTGCCGCCGACAGTCTGCACCGAGGTGTTGGTAAGAGTCAATTTATTAATTTCTACATTGGCATCTATCTGACCACACACCGCGCCGACAGATCTGTGACCGACAAGTGTGCTGTCCTTTATTGTAACATTGATTACCGACAATCTGTTCGCACTGGTACCGACAAGGAACGAAGCATTACCGGCATAGATATTTTTAACATTGAGGTTTTCAAATGTGATACCGCTGATTGTTACTTTATTCTTTGCTTCCGCGATCAAAGCCGTTGTACCATACTTTGAAGATGTTTTATCGGCATTAGCTGTGCTGACATAAGAATATTCACTGGTTATGTTTTTAACAACTGCACCGGTCTCGCCCGTGATTTCCACATTTCCCTTTGTTTTTTCAATTATAGCGCAACCGCCCATCATATCAACGGTTCCGTTAATCGTAAGGGTAAGTGTCGTGCCTTCGGCGGCATTATTGTATTCGTTAATGACATAGGTGTACTCTGCCGCATTTGTCACGGTCGCTGTCATTGTTTTTGCGTTTGTATCATAATTGTAATTGTTGCCCGTCGGCATTGTGCCCGTAGGTGCGCTGATGCTGAGCGACATCCAGTTGTGCTTAAGCGTACTGTATTTCTCGCCCTTATGCTCGGTCGGATAAAGGACAGTGTCATTATCGCCGTCAACATAAAGAATCTGATTGTACTCTTTGTCATAGTAATAGTAGCGATTCTTGTAAAGAGGTGTGTAGTTCTCGACCGCAAAGCCGGAGTCCTCAAATACATCGTAAACATCGAAGATCGACTTTACGTCTCCGGTGACATTCGCCGCCGCAAGGAAGGTATTCATATTCTTTGCTGCCTGAATGTCGTTCGACTCATTAGCCTTCTGAATAAGGCCCGCGAAGGTCGGGATCAGTACCGCCGCGAGGATCGCGA
>CALYSG010000110.1 GCA_945485605.1 uncultured Clostridia bacterium | reverse complement strand
TCTCTTCTAATTTAATTTTTCAAAGTAATTATAGCCTTGCAGTGGCTATCCGTCAATCAAAAACAGCGTATTTTCGGCAACAACATGAAAAATTGCGATAATATCGAGTTTTATCGACTCTTTTTCGGCAAGCAAGTTCTTTCAGATGACGCGGGGAAGCTTTCTTAAAAGAAAGCTTCCCCGCGTTATATATTCAGTTAAGAAAGCCCTCGATGATCCTCGACTCTGCCTCTTCCTCGGTCAGACCGAGGGTCCTGAGCTTTATGATCTGCTCGCCGGCGATCTTTCCGATTGCCGCCTCGTGGATGAGGGCGGCGTCACAGCAGTTCGCACAGAGCTTCGGAGCGGCATCGACCGTCGCCTTGCCGTCGATGATCGCGTCGCACTCGGAATGTCCCGAGCAGGCAGCGTTTCCGACGATGACCGACGAGTATTCCTGATGCGATTCGCCCCTTGCGACGGCACGTGAGACGATATCGGCGCCCGAGCCCTCACCGTTCAGCTCGACAAGAAAGTCGGTCACGGCGGTCTGATCCTTGTCGGTCAAAATTCTTTCGCGGATTATGAGCTTCGCGCCCTTTTGGCAGACGGCGCGGGTCTTGCGAAGGGTCTTGTCCACTCCTCCTATCTGCGCCGTATCCATTTCGAGCACCGAGTTCTCTCCGAGCTCAGCTTCGGTCACCGGGTCTATCGTGCGCAGACCGACGCCCTTTCCGAGACCTATGTGCTTTTCGACATACTTTACGTGAGAGCCGGGACGGAGGAAAAAGCGATGTATGCCGTTGTGCCTTGCCGGTTCGCCCGTGGTGGTGTGAACACCGCACCCCGCGACGATCGTCACATTCGCGCCTTCACCCACGAAAAAGTCGTTGTAAACGAGGTCGTCCTCGTTCCCGTGGGTGACGCAGGCGGGAATATATACGCTCTCACCGTCGGTCTCCGGACTTATGATTATGTCAAGCCCCGGCTTGTCCTTCTTCGGAAGTATCTGAATATTCTTGCTCGACTGCCTCCCGACGCACTTCCCGTCCTCGCGGATGTTGAAGGCTCCGCGGAAGCTCTCGGAAAAGTCAGAGACGGCTCCGATTATCTGCTTTGAGATCTCATTCATAATTCAGCATTCCTCCCCAACAAGACAGTTGCTCTTTATACTGCCCGACGTGAAAACATGAGTCATCATCTCGTCGGGACCGCCCGATGCCTTCACCTTTCCGTCGGCAATGAGGACTATCTCATCGGCGATGCGAAGGATCCTCTCCTGATGCGAGATTATGACAAGAGTCATATCCCCGCGCTGATGGAGCTTGTCAAATACTCCGATAAGGTTCTTGAAGCTCCAGAGGTCGATCCCCGCCTCCGGCTCGTCAAATACCATAAGACGCGTGTCGCGGGCTATGAGCGTTGCGATCTCGATGCGCTTTATCTCGCCGCCCGAAAGAGTTGAGTTAACCTCACGGTCGATGTAGTCGCGTGCGCATAGCCCCACGCTCGCAAGGATGCGGCAAAGCCCCGTCTCGCCGATCTCATGCCCCGCGGCGATACCTATCAGCTGTCTGACGGTGATGCCCTTGAAGCGCACCGGCTGCTGGAAGGCGTAGCTTATGCCCATCTTCGCGCGTTCGGTGATGTCAAGCGAAGTTATGTCCTCACCGTCAAGGAGCATCTGTCCCTCGCTCGGAATGTCGATCCCGGCGATCAGCTTCGCAAGGGTCGTCTTTCCGCTTCCGTTAGGACCGGTTATCACGACGAGCTTTCCCGTCGGTATTGTAAGGTTAAGGCCGTCAAGTACGACCTTGCCGTCGGGAGCTTTCCATACTATATTTTTAAGTTCAAGCACGTTTATATCCTTTCTGCCGAATTCAGGCGCGCCCCGCCGAACCGAAGAGCTCTATCTTCCTCATCACGGCGCGTTTGATATAGTCTTTCTTTAGATTGCGCATTTCGAGGTAACCTATACCTTTTTCAAGTCCCTCTTTCATTCCTGCCTCGCCGGCAAGACAGAGATCGGTGAATATGTTCACCTTTGCAATACCGCGGGCGACGGTATTTCTGAAATCATCGTCGGAAAGTCCCGATCCGCCGTGAAGGACGAGAGGAGCGTCGACCGCGGCGCGGATCGCCGCAAGCCTTTCAAGGTCAAGACAGGGCTTTGCCTTGTATGCTCCGTGCGCCGTTCCTATGGCAATCGCGAGAGCGTCAACTCCCGTGTCGGCAAGGTAAGCCTTCGCCTCCTTTACCGTCGTGTAGCGGTCACTCGTTGCGTTGTCACGGGTAACGGCCTCTCCGACATGCCCGATCTCGCCCTCGACCGTCGCGCCGAAGGCGTGTGAGACGCGTACGACCTCACGCGTAAATTCCGTATTGCTCTCGTAATCCCCCGCCGAACCGTCAAACATTATACTCGTGAAGCCGAGGCGAAGAGCCTCCATACAGCGTTCAAAGGTCAGACCGTGGTCGTAGTGAACGACGACCGGGACCTTCGCTCGGTCTGCGGCGGCGATCACCGACGGCGCTATCAGCGAAAGCTCACCGTAGGGCAGAAGGACCTCTGCCGTACCTATTATAACAGGCGAACGAAGCTCCTCGGCGGCGGATATCGCAGCTTCAAGCATATCCGTATCGGTCGTATTGAAAAGTCCGACGGCGTACTTTCCCGCTTGCGCGGGCTTCAGAACATCGTTCAGATTGGCTAACATACAGATATATTTCCTTTCGATAAAAATCCACTCTTTATTTTACCTCAAAAATCCCCGCTTGTCAACCGGTATCGACACGATGTAACACATCTATTGTAATTTTACATTCCCACTCCGCGGGAGGCTTTTTCTCTATTGACAAATTCGCGCCGATTGGCGTATAATAACATGAACATATCACTTATACCGAAAGGGCTACCGAATGAACAGGATAATAAAAACCGCGGGACATACAATGTCCGCAGTCAATACGGTACGGCGATGAAGTCTCTGAAAGAGTTATATAAAATCGGAAGGGGCCCCTCAAGCTCGCACACGATCGGTCCTCAGCGCATCGCCGAATATACGCTCAAAAAATTCGGCAGGCGCAGATACAAGGTCGTGCTCTTCGGCTCCCTTTCCCTCACCGGAAGGGGTCACGGCACCGACCGTGTTCTTCGCGAAGTGCTCGGCGGGGACACCGAAATAGTCTTCGACACAGTGACAAAAGACATTCCTCACCCGAATTACCTTAAAATATACTCGCTCGACGGAAAGGAAACAGAAGAACTCGTAAGCGCCGAAAGCGTCGGCGGCGGAAGCGTTACGGTAAACGGTGAGAATATATTTGCCTCCGACGAGATATACCCCGAGAAGGATTTTGCTTCGGTCGAGAGCTTTTGCCTCGGTAACGGTCTTACCCTACCCGGATATGTAAAGCAT
Organism: uncultured Clostridia bacterium; assembly: GCA_945485605.1. Taxonomy (GTDB): domain Bacteria; phylum Bacillota; class Clostridia; order Oscillospirales; family CAG-272; genus RGIG3994. The sequence goes on along the minus strand of CALYSG010000110.1, from coordinate 2,187 downwards.
TACGAGCCCGATATTTTTCCATATCTTCACTCAATATGGGGAGCTATGAAGGAATCGGTAGAGCGCGGACTCGAACGTTCGGGAACTCTTCCGGGTGGGCTTATGCTCGAAAGGAAGGCTCGGGTGCTATACCTTGAAGAGGCACATGGCGAGCCTTCGCTTATACACGAAAACCGCCTTGTTTCGGCTTACGCGCTCGCAGTTGCCGAGGAAAACGCCGACAACGGCATCGTCGTTACCGCTCCGACCTGCGGCGCGTCGGGAGTCCTTCCTGCTGTTCTTTACTACATGTACAAGGACTGCGGTATAGGCGAAGATAAGATCCTCGATGCGATCGCCGCAGCGGGAGTTATAGGAAACACGGTGAAGCAGAACGCCTCAATAAGCGGCGCCGAGTGCGGATGTCAGGCTGAAATAGGAGTCGCCTGCTCAATGGCTGCCGCAGCTCTTTCGCAGATCTACGGTCTTTGCATCAGCGGGATCGAATGTTCCGCCGAGATAGCCCTTGAGCACAATCTCGGACTTACCTGCGATCCCGTGCTCGGCCTCGTTCAGATCCCATGCATCGAGAGAAACGCAATGGCATGCATCAAGGCATTCAACGCCGTTATGCTTGCCCGGTCGCTTGAGAGCAAGCACAAGGTATCATTTGACCAGATAGTCGAGGTGATGTACCGCACCGGAAAGGATATGAACGCGGGCTACCGCGAGACCTCTACCGGTGGACTTGCAAAAATATACGGTGCCAAACGAAAGGAGAACTGAATCATTATGATAAAAGAACCTGCAAAATCTCTCGAGGTAAAAGACTCATACGATGTTGTTATTGCCGGCGGCGGTATCGCGGGGATCTCCGCCGCACTCGCCGCAAAGCGGCAGGGCAAGCGAGTTCTCCTTATCGAGCGCGAATATCTTCTCGGCGGACTTGCGACTCTCGGGCTTATCACGATATATCTGCCTCTCTGCGACGGCAAGGGGAGGCGCGTGATATACGGGATAGGAGAGGAGCTTATGCGCCTCGCCTTCTCACACGGGGCGGAAAAGCCGCTCTCGTCGGCGTGGATCAAGCAGCTTGACGGCATTGACGTGCCGAGGGAGGAGCTGTGCGCTTCGCGTTGCCGTTGCCGATACAATGCCTCGCTTTTTGCTCTTCTTGCGGAAGAGAAGCTTCTCTCGGAAAGTATTGATATACTCTACGGCACGACGGTCGTCGGTGCGATCGTGAAAAGGCAAAAGGTCACTAACCTTATCGTCGAAAACAAGTCGGGAAGATATGCAATCGGTGTCGGCTCGGTCGTCGATGCTACGGGGGACGCGGATATAGCAAAGCTGTGCGGTGCCGAGACCGCGGTCTTCGGTCAGGGGAACATACTCGCGGGCTGGTACTATTTCGGATCGGAGAAAGCCGCAAACGAGCTGAAGATTCTCGGCGCAAGCGATATTCCCGACGACGAAAAAAGCGAAGAGGAGAAGCAAAACGACACGCGCAGACGTTTTTCCGGGCTTGATGCCGGGGAGATAAGCGAACAGGTCTGCCTCTCGCACAGCTCAACGCTCGAGCACTTTCTGAAAAACGGCGACCTTTCTCCGAGCCATACTCTGAACTCGGTGGCAACCGTACCGCAGATAAGGATGACGCGAAGGATAGTAGGCAGAGAGACCTTGAGCACCGATTCACCGCATGAAGAACGAAGCGACAGCGTGGGGCTTTTTCCCGACTGGAGGAAAAAAGGGCCGGTCTATGAGTTACCCTTCGGCGCGCTCTGCTCAAAGGACATAAAAAACCTTATCGCCGCCGGGCGGAATATTTCGACGACCGACAGCATGTGGGACATAACACGTGTCATTCCGGTCTGCGCCGTCAGCGGAGAAGCTGCGGGCACTGCTGCGGCGATGAGCAACGATTTCGGTCGGCTCTCGTTAAGAAGGCTTCAGTCGGCCCTGCGTCAAAACGGCGTGAAGCTCCACGAAAAAGAAATAAAATAAACGGATACTGCCTCAGATGATCGTGATTGCATTTGAGGCAGTTCTTTTATTGGTTCCATAGAGGCTTTTTTCGCCCCGCGATACCGCGCAACGGAGGGAGGCTCCGAAAATGCCGTCTCGCTAACAGAAATAATGTCTACGGAAAGGCATTGGCGCTTTTTCTTTGGCACAACAGGCGCAAAGAAAAAGCTTTGCAAAAAG
>CALYSG010000109.1 GCA_945485605.1 uncultured Clostridia bacterium | reverse complement strand
TTTTGCGACAAGGGAGGCTCCGAAAATGCGTTTCGTGAACAGTACAATGTCTGCGAAAAGGCTTCGGCGCTTTTTCTTTTGCCCATAGCAGGCACAAAAGAAAAAGCTAAGCAAAAAGAAAATGCCGTTGAGGGGAGTTTCGCCCTCTGCGGAGGGCGACCGAAGGCTCTGCCTTCGGCTACCGCAAGCCTTTAAAAAGGCTTGAGCCAAACTTTAAAACGGGCGAAAGGCGATCGTCCACCTCACCTTTTTGCCAACTTCAGTTCCGGGTGATGACCTCACCTTTCAGTGAATAAACCGCGAGTCAGGGGCGCGGGCACTGCCCGCCCGCGAGTCAGGGGTGCAGGCACTGCCCGCTTTTCGTATCAGCAGAAGAGAAGCAGCACGAGGAAGGGAATGACCTCGCCGGCGTCGCAGGCGCCTCCGCCATGCGAGAGAAGCAGGATGAGCCCGAGGAGAAGAAGCTCCTCGTCGCCCACTCCCGCAGGAAAGAGCGAGTGAGGCTTGCGCTTATTCTCCTCGCAAGGCTTTTCGCAGGTCTTGCAGGTACTTTGCCCGACTTTTTCTTCGCTTTCGAAATCTTCCTTTTGAGGCGGCGCGGGAAGGGCAAAGAGCCCGCTTTGCGTCGTCGCGGTCTCTTCTTTGGGCTGAAGGCGTTCGCTTTCCTCCGGTTCGGAAGGCGTTATTTGAACGCTTTGCGGCGGATCAAAGGCATTTCCGACGTAATTCTGCGGTATCCTCGGCGGTCGCCGCTGCCCGTATGACCTGTTATACACGTAAGATCACCCCGGCTTTCGGAAAAATAAAGTTTTTCACGACGGTTCACCCCTTTTCTCTGCGGGCGGCCGACCGATAAGCCCGCTGATCTTGTTGACCTGAACCATTCTGTCGATCGCCGCGCACCTCGATTCGGAAAGGAATGGCTTCAGTGCGAGCAGAAGAGCGCACCTCGGATCTCCGCCTTTCTTACCTCCGCCTTCGCCTCCGTGCCCCTTTTCGTGAGGCCCTCCGAGCTTTCCGAGCATCGGAAGCAGAGCCGCGATCGCCTCAGCGGGGTCGGGCTGAGGCTTCGGCTCGGGCTTTGCCTCCGGTTCGGGGGCTTTTTCCTGTTCCGTGTCGCGCAGCCCCGAAAGAAGCCCCGAAAGCGTTGCCGCGAAGGAAGGGTCGGAGGCTATCTTTGACATCACCGAGGAGAGGTCGATGCCGCCGAGAAGCGACGAAAGGTCAGCCATTGCCGTATCCGCCGCGTCTGCCGGAATTTATGCGGCGCTCTGTCTCGGCAAGCTCCTCGTCCGACAGCTCGGAGAGCCTTTTTCTCAGCGCGGATATGTCGTTTCCGCTTATGCCGAAATCGGAAACGTCGATCCCTGCCTCGCGCAACACCGTGCCTACGATGTAGGCGAGCTTCTCGTCATCGAGCGCGAGCAATATATCGATCGTGTTTTTGTTTATTCTCATATAATGCCTCCTTTTAGGACTTATTTCCGTTATCATTATATGGCGTGCGGCGAATTGTGCGACAGAAAAGATAAAACAGTAGACAAAGACGGCGTTCGGTGGTATAATATAATATAGTAACCCGAAAGGAAGGATAGGTTCACTCTTGGATCTGTTGATTTTTTCCGATTCGCACGGGAATGCCGACGCGATGCAAAGGGTCATCGACCGTTCGGTGAGCCGTCCCGACGCGATTTTTTTCCTCGGAGACGGCCTACGGGATCTCGCTTGGCTCGATACGCGCGGAGCACCGCTCTACGCCGTGAGGGGAAACTGCGACTTTTTCTCGGCTGAGGACATTCCGACCGAGCTTGATATAAGGCTCGGCGGGCTTCGTATTTTCGCCGCCCACGGACATCTTTACTCGGTCAAGAGCGGCGCGCAGGCAATGGCGGCTCACGCGGCGAGGCTCGGTGCCGATCTTATGCTCTTCGGGCACACGCACGAGGCGATGACGCAGACCTTTCCGGCAGGCGACAAATGCGGCGGCGTGACGCTCGGTGCGCCCCTCTGCATAATAAACCCGGGCAGTATCGGAATCTCATACGGCGCGACCTTCGCTACAGTGACCGTAAGGTCGGGGCAGCTGGTCGCTTCAATCGGTGAGGTCTGAAACGGAAGCCGACGGGAGACGCAGGAGACGCTACGGGAGACGCAGGAAAACTTTCTTGAAAGAAAGCTTTCCCGCACCCTTTCAAAGAACTTGCAGGAGATTACGGGAGTAAAGGTATTGACTCGGGGCATTTCGGCTTTGCCGAAACTTTTGGCAATTTTTAGACGAGGACTTAAGGAGATGCAAGCATCACCTTTTCGCCTCGGGCAAAAATTGCCGGAATTTCACCTCTGCGAGGCGAAATTCTGCCCGAGTCAAGGGAGTTAAGACCTTTGAGCTTAAGGCGGAGCTCACCGACAGGGCTGAGATTTACAGAAAAGTTTTGCTCGTCGAGAAATAAGTTTTTTCGGCGCGAAAAAAGAGAGCCCCCGAAGGGACTCTCAGGAAAGGTTGATGAAATCTGATTTATTCCGCGTCGGTATTGGCGGCAGCTTCGGCGGCTTCTGCCTGCGCGGCGGCAGCCTGCACGGCGCACTCGGTCTCATAGGCGTTGATGACAGCCGATTCGAGCATTCCGCGGAACTGCGAATTGATCGGATGTACGATATCGCGGTAGGTATCATCGGGATTCTTGCGGCTCGGCATAACGATGAAATACTTGTCGCGGGCGTTGATGACCTTAATGTCATGAACGGCGAGCTGATTGTCGAACGTGACCGAGACGATAGCCTTCATGGGGCCGTCCTCAAAGATCTTTCTGATTTTGATGTCTGTGATTTCCATAGTTTTTCTCCTTGCAGTATTTAATTTCCGGATTTCTGATTATATTATAGAAGCTGTTTCTGATGATTATTCAATGGTAATGCGTTTTTTCTGTGAAAAAGCGGCGGTTTTATGATGATATAGGGAAAGGAAGTGCCTTTTTTAATATGTCGGTAAGCAACACTCATTACGGCGCGAAGGTGATAGAAAAAATGCTCGCCTCATGCCGAAGCGTATATTTTATCGGGATCGGGGGGGTTAGTATGTCCTCTCTTGCCTGCCTTACCGCCCTTGACGGAAAGAAGGTCGCCGGCTCGGACAGAACGCTGTCTCCGCTTACCGATAAGCTCGCCGCCGCAGGGATAGAGGTCTTTTGCGGTCACGATGCAAGAAGGCTCGATTCATTCGACGCCGCGGTCTACACCGTCGCGATAACTCCCGACAACGAGGAATATCTTAGGGCGAAGGAGAGGAATATACCTCTCATCTCAAGGGCAGATTACCTCGGCTACATAATGACGAGGAGAGAGAACCGAATCGGCGTTTCGGGGATGCACGGAAAGAGCACCTGTACCTCCATGTTTGCCTCGGTCTACATGAGAGCGGGACGCGACCCGACCGTGCTCTCGGGAGCGGATTACCCTCCGATGGGGGGATATTTCAGGATCGGAACGGGCAAGGATCTGATATTTGAGGCATGCGAGTATATGGACAGCTTCCTTGACTTCAGTCCGACGACCGCCGTGATACTCAATGTGGAGCTTGAGCACGTCGACTATTTCGGCAACATAGAAAATATAAGGCAGTCCTTCGGCAAATTCGCCGCGCTCACCGGCAAAAACGGAAGGGTCATCGTTAATGCAGACGACTCCGATGCCTGCCTTTCGCTGAGCAGCTACACGGGAACGAAGGTCACGTTCGGGATAGAGAAGGAAGCCGATTATACGGCGAAGAATATAACCTTTGACCGCGGATCTTCCGAATTCGATATAATGAAGAGCGGGGAGCTTCTCTGCCGCGTTGCAATGAAGGTCCCCGGCAGACACAATATCTACGACGCGCTTGCCGTTGCCGCGACGGCGGACCTTGACGGTATCGCGGCGGAAGATATCGCGGCGGGACTTGCCGACTTTACCGGTGCGAAGCGTAGGATGCAATACCGAGGTATGCTTAACGGAGCGCCGGTCTATGATGATTACGGGCACCACCCGACAGAGATCGCCGCGACTCTTTTTGGAGCAAGGGAGATGTGCGGAAATCGGCGCCTTGTCTGCGTCTTTCAGCCGCACACATATTCGCGCCTTGCGGCACTTTTTGACGGCTTCGTGTCGTCCTTGAGCCTTGCGGACAGGGTGATGGTCGCGCCTGTCTACGCCGCACGCGAGACAGACACGCTCGGAACGGGCTCGTGTAAGCTCGCCGCGGCGATCGGGAAGAAAGCATGCGCTCCCGATAGCCTTGATGCGACCGCCGGAATGCTTAAAGAAGAGCTTGACGGCGACTGCTTCGCGGTGATAATGGGCGCGGGAGATATTGAGGATATATTCGGGATACTCTTCGGGGAGGGATTGAAATGAGAAACGAAAAATTCAGGGACGAGCGGATAGACTACCTTTTCCGCGCAATACTTACTCTTGAGAGCGTCGATGACTGCTACGCGTTTTTCGAGGACCTTTGCACTATAGCAGAGATCCAGGAGATGTCGAGAAGGCTCCTTGCCGCAAAGCTTTTGCGCGAGGATAAGGTCTACAACGAGATCGCGGCTCAGACGGGATTATCTACGGCGACGATCAGCCGCGTCAACCGTTGCCTCAAGTACGGCAGCGACGGCTACCTCAGCGCGCTCGAAAAGCTCGACAGGCAGGATAAGCACAAATGAGCGGGTATAAGGCTGTTTCGCGCGTTTACGATCGCTTAAATGCAGGGATAGATTACTCTGCATGGGCGGATATGATAGAGAATATCTTCGATAAGTATGCCGATGTCCGTCCGGAGATAGTCCTTGACCTTGCCTGCGGGACGGGAAACATGACCTTTGAGCTTTCGCACCGCGGATACGATATGATAGGCGCGGATATAAGCGCCGATATGCTGAGTCGCGCGATGAGAAGGCAGAGGGGAGAAAAGATCCTTTGGCTGATGCAGGATATGAGGAGCTTTGAGCTTTACGGAAGTGTCGGAGCGGTCGTATGCTGCCTTGACGCCGTGAACTGTATGCTCACGCGTGAGGACCTTCTGAAATGCTTCGGAACGGTGCATAATTACCTCGATCCGGGCGGGGTGTTCGTTTTTGACGTCAACAGCCCGTATAAGTTTGAGAATATTTTTGCGGATAATGCTTATATCCTTGAGGACGACGGCGTTTTCTGCGGCTGGCAGAACGAGTACGATAAGAGAAGAGGTGTGTGTACCTTTTATCTTTCAGTATTCGAGAAGAAGGGTGACGGCAGCTACCGCAGGTCGGACGAGGTGCAGAAGGAGAAGAAGTACAGCGTTCGTCAGCTCGGCTCGGCACTGAAGGAGTCGGGGCTGAGCCTCGAAGGTGTTTTCGGCGGATACGATATGAGCGACGCTGCCGATGATAGCGAGCGGCTCTTCATCGTGGCTAAGAAAAAATAAAAAAATACGAAAAAATTGAAAAAAGGTGTTGACAAAGACGCAAGGTTGTGGTATAATTCAACACGTCGCCGCAAAAACTGCTGTTCGGGAGCATAGCTCAGCTGGGAGAGCACATGCCTTACAAGCATGGGGTCACAGGTTCGAGCCCTGTTGTTCCCACCAAC
>CALYSG010000108.1 GCA_945485605.1 uncultured Clostridia bacterium | reverse complement strand
GCCGCCTTTTGAAAAAGGCGGGCGAAAACTTTCAAAAAGGCGAAGGGTGGTCGTCTTCCTACCTTCCTGCCGACATTATCTCCGGGTGAGGACTTCACCTTTCGGTGAGTAAACCGCGAGGATCGGCTGCAGGCACTGCCTGCCACTGCCTGCCCGCGTCTTTCGTATCTTTTCTTTGATCATACGAACTGAGAATTATAAAGACTCGCGTAGAATCCGCCGGCACGCAGCAGATCCTCGTGCGTGCCCTGCTCTATTATATTCCCGTCCTTCACGACAAGGATCAGGTCGGCGTTCTTTACTGTCGAGAGCCTGTGCGCTATGACAAAACAGGTGTGATTTTCCATAAGCCTTGCCATAGCCTCTCTGATATTTATCTCGGTACGCGAGTCGACATTCGAGGTCGCCTCGTCAAGGATAAGCATAGGCGTCTTCGGAAGCATGGCACGGGCTATCGTAATGAGCTGCTTCTGTCCCTTCGAGATATTAACGCCGTCGTCCGACAGAAGTGTGTCGTAGCCGTCGGGCAGATGCTCGATGAAAGAGTCGATCTTCGCCGCTCTCGCCGCCTCCATTACCTCCTCACGCGTGGCATCCGACCTGCCGTAGGAAATATTCTCGGCGATCGTACCGTAGAAGAGCCAGGTGTCCTGAAGCACCATCGTATATGATCCGCGAAGCGAATCACGCGTGACCTCCCTTATATCGTGCCCGTCAAGACTTATCTTTCCCCCATCCACGTCGTAAAAGCGCATGAGAAGGTTTATCAGAGTAGTCTTTCCCGCGCCGGTCGGTCCGACGATCGCAACGGTCTGCCCCGGATTTACCTTCAGGGACAGGTCGTGAATTATCTCCTTTTCGGGGTTATAGCCGAACCTCACGTGATCGATCGTAACCTCGCCGCGGACCTTTTCAAGCCTTACCGCCTCCGCCGCGTCGGGCGTCTCGGGCTTCTCGTCGATTATGCGGAAGACTCTCTCGGCGGCGGCAAAGGCTGACTGAAACTCGCTGACTATGTTCGCGAATTCGTTTATCGGACCGGCGAATTTACGCGAGTACATGACGAACTTCGTCACGTTTCCCATAGTCATATAGAGCGAGAATATGCCCCCCGTGTCGGCGACGCCGCCCGTCGTCGAGAGAAAGAAGAGTATCCCGCCGAAGATCATCACGAGTGACAGCGACAGATTGTTTATGAAGTTCACCGACGGCCCTATCATAGCTCCGTAATAGTCGGCGTCGTAATGCGCTCCGACCGCCGCGCGGTTTCGCTTATCGAATCTTGCCACGATCGTAGCCTCACGCCGGTACGCCCTTATCGTCTTAGCGCCCGAGAGCATCTCCTCGGCGTAGCCGTTGAGCTCGCCGAGCATCGCCGAACGCTTTCTGAAGAGAGGTCTGATCCTCTTTGACTTGTACCTTGTGAAGATCACCGATATCGGGATCGTTATGAGGAAAACAAGCATCATGGGGCGCGAGATCCTTATCATAAAGTAGAGTGATCCGACGACCGTGAAGACGCTCGTCAGCACCTGCACGATATCCGTCGAGAGCGAGGAGTTCACCGTGTCTATATCGTAAGAGATCCTGCTTATTATATCGCCCGTCGCATGCGTGTCAAAGTAGGACACGGGAAGCGAGGTCAGGCTCTCAAACAGCTGTTTCCGCATAAGGTAGGTTATCCTCTGGCTGAGGGTCACCATCACAAATGTCATAAGGTACGCAAGGATAGCCGACGCAACGTAGCAAAAAAGCATCTTCAGGACGTTTTCTCCGACCGTCGCGAGCAGAGCCTCGTTGTTTGCCCCCTCGGAATTAAGCGCGGCTATCGCGTCGATCGCATTGCCGAGGCAGTCGGGGCCTATCAGCGCGAGCAGATTCGACAGCACCGTAAGCACCATCGCCGCCATGACAAGGTACCAGTGACGCGCCGTGTAACCGATAAGACGGCGGATCACCTTCGCCTTTGCCTCCCTTGTCTGCTTCTCGGGTGCGGCGTTAGTATTCGGGTTGCTTGACGCGCGCGGATCGCGCATGAAGTTTCCGCCTTTATTCAACGAAAGCACCTCCCATCTGCGATTCGGATATCTCACGGTAGACAGAGCAGGTCTCAAGCAGCTCTGCGTGAGTCCCCGAGCCTATGATCCTTCCTTCATCTATCACGAGGATGAGGTCGGAATTCTTCACAGAGCTTACCCTCTGCGCAACTATCACGGTAGTCGTACCCGCCATGTCGTCGGCGAGTGCCCTGCGGAGAGCCGCGTCGGTCTTATAATCGAGCGCCGAAGAGCTGTCATCAAGTATCAGAATGTCGGGGCATCCCGCGACGGCGCGCGCGATAAGCAGTCTCTGCTTCTGCCCTCCGGATACGTTAGTGCCTTTTTGAGATAAAAGGTGCTCATACCCCTCCGGGAACGCCGAAATAAAGCCGTCAGCCTGCGCCGTTCTTGCAGCCCTCACGACCTCCTCGTGCGAAAGGTCCCGCCCGAGCTTTATATTCTCCTCCACCGTGTCGGCGTAGAGAAAGTCGTTCTGGAGCGCGACGCCGAACATCGTATGAAGCTCATCGGCGGGTATCGTTCTCACATCGCGACCGTCTATGTATATCGCTCCGGAGTCCACATCGTAAAAACGCATAAGAAGGCTCACGAGCGTGGTCTTTCCCGATCCCGTCGCGCCGATCACGCCGAGCGTACCGCCTTTTTTCAGCGAAAAGCTGATGTCGGAAAGGTTATCCTTCTTTCCGTTATAGGAAAAGCTCACCCCGTCAAATTCGATATAGCTGCCGCTGTCCTTTCGCGGAAAATCCTCCTCCGAGCGAAGAATAAGGTCAGACTCGGCGTCGACGACCTCCTTTATTCGGTTCGCGGAAGCGGCACTCTTCGTATACATTACGAACATTCGGGTAACCGACATCATAGCCATCGAGATCATAGAGAAATACTGCGTAAAGGTCACGATCTTGCCGGGTTCGGTCAGTCCGCCGAGGACCCTTGAGGCTCCGACCGCGACGACGAAGGTTATCCCGAGGTTCATAAGAAGGTTCATAACGGGATTCACGGCTCCCATGGTAAGGCTCGCGCGCTTTTCGTCGCGGACGAGATCCCGGTTGACCTTATCGTAGCGTTCCCTTTCGTGCCCGATCTTTGAGAGAGCCTTTATCACCCTTATCCCCTGCGAATCCTCGCGCACGACCCTGACCATTCCGTCGACCGAGCGCTGGACTCGGGTGTAGAGAGGTACTCCTTTTTTCGATATGAAGAACACCACCCCGAAGATCACGGGGAGCAAAGCTATCATCACGAGAGAGAGCGCGCGGTCTATCAATATTGTGACAACAAGTCCGCCGATAAGCAGGATCGGCGCGCGGACGCCCATTCTCTGCACCATTCCGATAAAGTGGTGAACGTTATACGTATCGGTCGTGAGGCGCGATTCGAGCGAGGGCACCGTGAAACGGTCGGTCTGACTGCCCGATAGATCCATTATAGAGGAAAAAAGATCGTGACGGATCCTCTCCGCCGCGTCGCGCGCAACCGACGCCGCCATACGGTTCGCTATGACGTTGCAGGCATAGGCAACTGCGGCACATATGACCATTCCGCACCCGCAGGCAACTATCATCGCCACCCCTCGGTCAAGACATTCGTCAAGGATAAGTCCGAGCAGAAAAGGAAGGGCAAGCTCGATAAGCGTTCCCAACGTTTTTATCGAAAAGCCTCCCGCCATTCTGCCGAGGTAGGGCTTCAAGTATCTCAGAATGAACTTCATTTTGATGAATCTGCCTTTCCGTCAACATACTTCTTTGCCCGTTCGAATACGCGCTCCATCATCTGAAGGAACTGGTCGAGCTCGTCGGGCGTGAAGCCTTCGGTGATATACTCTGTCCATTCGCGGTTGACCTCCTGAATAAGCGGCAGTACCCCGTCGGCCTTCTCGGTAGGATAGACAAGGATCACTCGGCGATCCGTCTCGCTCTGACGCCGCTCTACGTATCCGAGCTCCTCGAGCGCCGAAAGCGCGCGCGCGGCAGTGCTCTTGTTGACGTAGGTCCTTTGCGCGACCTGATCCTGCGATATCCCGGGATTTTTGCATACGCAGAGAAGGTAGCTGCCCTGATATCCCGCGAGCCCGACCTGCTCGAGCCGCGAGGTCCTGTATTGTCCCCCGCATCGGCTTATAACGTTTATCTGCCTCATAAGTGACGGCATAATTGACCTCCGTGCAAAAAAACTTACGACAGCCAAAAAAGGTTGTCGGTGCAACGGTTGCCCGTGCAACCGTTATTATAAACCATTCCGCAAGGTATGTCAAGCCCGAAAGCGGGCAAAAAAATCAACAGAGATAAATTTTCGGCAAGCCGTCCGCAAAGACAAGACCGAAAGGTTGACATTCGGCGCGGAAGTGCTATAATATAGGCACTTAATAAACGAAAGAAGGCTTTCATCATGTGGGTACTCTTTGCCGTCGGCTCGGCGCTCTTCGCGGGGGCGACCGCGATCCTTGCCAAATGCGGAATAAAGAAGACCGACTCGACCGTCGCAACGGCAATAAGGACGCCCGTCGTGCTCCTTATGTCCTTCATCATGGTGCTGATAGCCGGCTCGCTCGGCGATATATCCTCCATAACCCCAAAAACGTGGATCTTTCTCGTCCTCTCCGGTCTGGCGACCGGAGCCTCGTGGCTATGCTACTTCCGCGCGCTTCAGCTCGGGGATATAAACAAGGTCGTCCCGATAGACAAATCGAGCACCGTGCTTACGATCCTGCTCGCCTTTATAGTGCTCGGCGAGCCTATCTCGTGGCTCAAGGGAGTATGCGTTGTCCTCATTGCCGTCGGGACATTCCTTATGATCGAAAAGAAGAAGGACAGCGGCGATACGAAAAAGAAGATCAAGGGCTCGTGGCTTCTTTACGCGATATTTTCGGCGGTCTTCGCCGCGCTGACCTCTATACTCGGGAAGATCGGGATCTCGGGAGTCGAGTCTAACCTCGGCACGATGATCCGCACGTCGGTGGTGCTCCTCATGGCATGGGTAACGGTGTTCGCAACGGGAAAGGCAAAGAGCCTTCGCGGCATCCCCGGAAAGGAGCTCGGCTTTATCTGCCTCTCCGGAGTTGCGACGGGTGCCTCGTGGCTCTGTTATTATAAGGCTCTGCGCGACGGGCTTGCGAGCGTCGTCGTGCCGATAGACAAGCTGAGTATCATAATCACGATAGCCTTTTCGTACTTTATTTTCGGGGAAAAGCTCTCGAAAAAGGCGATCGCCGGGCTTGTTCTCATAGTCGCCGGAACTCTTCTGATGCTTATAAACGTGGGCTAAGCGGGCAGTGGCAGGCGGTGCCTGCACCCCTTACTCGCGGTTTATTCACTGAAAGGTAAAGACCTCACCCGGAGACAATGTCAGCAAAAAGGTAGGAAGGACGACCACCCTACGCTTTTTTAAAGTTTAGGTCAAGCCTTTTCAAAGGCTTGCGGGCAGGCGGTGCCTGCACCCCTTGCTCGCATTTTATTCACCGAAGGGCGAGGTCCTCACCCGGAGCTGATGTTAACCGAAAAAGGAAGACGATCGCCCCACGCCTGTTTTGAAGTTTAGGTCAAGCCTTTTTAAAGGCTTGCGGTTTCCGAAGGCAGAGCCTTCGGTCGCCGCCC
>CALYSG010000107.1 GCA_945485605.1 uncultured Clostridia bacterium | reverse complement strand
GGCAGAGAACTTATTCGGGGGAGAAGCTTTCTTTGAAGAAAGCTTCTCCCCCGCGTAATATAAATCCTCGTTCTGTTAACTTACAGTGCTTTGACGAGCTCTTCGGTGTCCTTGGCTATCATAAGCTCCTCATTTGTCGGGATGACAAGCATCTGAACCTTTGCGTCGGGAGCCGAAATATTATACTCGACAGATGTGCGCTTTGCCTTTTCGTTGAGCTCTTCATCTATCTTCACACCGAGAAATTCAAGGTTCTTTGCGACTCTTGCACGGTAGTGAGGATTGTTTTCCCCTATACCGCCGGCAAATACTATGGCGTCTACGCCTCCCATGACCGCGGCGTAGCCTCCTATATACCTTGTGAGCTGATGTACGACCATATTTTCTATAAGCTGGTAGCGCTTGTTGCCGTTTCTCGCGCCCTCTTCGATATCGCGGTTGTCGCTCGTGACCTCCGAAACGCCGAGCATACCCGATTCCTTGTTCATCATGTGGTCGATCTGGTCGGGAGTCATCCCCTCCTTCTTCATAAGAAGCGGAACTATCGCGGGGTCGACAGAGCCGCAGCGCGTGCCCATGATTATACCCTCAAGCGGGGTAAGTCCCATCGAGGTATCGTAGCACTTTCCGTTCTTTACGGCAGAGATGGACGAGCCGTTTCCGAGGTGACAGGTGACGAGCTTAAGCTCCTCGGGCTTCTTTCCGAGCATCTCGGCGGCACGGAGCGTCACGTAGCGGTGAGAGGTCCCGTGGAAACCGTAGCGGCGGATATGATACTTCTCGTAATACTTATACGGAATAGCATAAAGGTAAGCGTAATCGGGCATCGTCTGATGGAAGCCGGTGTCGAATACCGCGACCTGCGGCACGCCGGGCATCATCTTCTCGCAGGCACGGATACCCGTGAGGTTATGGGGATTGTGTAAAGGCCCCAGCTCGCAACATTCCTCGATAGCCGCGATAACGCTGTCGTCGATCACGACCGAACCCGAGAATTTTTCGCCGCCGTGAAGGACTCTGTGACCGACGGCACTTATCTCCGAGAGAGAGCCTATAACTCCGTTTTCCTTTGAGGTCAGGGTATCGAGCACGAGCTTTACAGCCTCGGCATGATTGTTCATATGGATGTCGAGCTTAAAGTCCTCTCTCCCCTCGACCTTCTGCTTGAAGTTTCCGCCCTCGATCCCTATGCGGTCAGCCTGTCCCTTTGCAAGCACCTTGTCGTTGTCCATATCGATGAGCTGATACTTTATCGACGAGCTGCCCGCGTTTATGACGAGAATTTTCATAAGATTTATACTCCTTGATTTTGATTTACATTCAGAACCTCTATATGATACAATATTTTGTGAGTTTTGTCAACCGAAGTTCGGGAATTTATCGCCTTCTTTTATTGACAAAACGAATTTGTAATGGTACAATATGAGTCGAATTTAATAAAAGGAGATTCCGAGAATGTATAAAATAGGCGTTCAGTCGGGGGGGATATTCTCGCTCGACGATTATGAGAAAGGCTTTGCAACACTTGAAGCTCACGGATTCGAGTGCGTCGACCTCAATATCGACAATCTGCTTCCGAGCGACGTGATAAGGAAGGGCGAACCCGGCGGAATGTTCGAAAAGTCTGTCGAAGAGCTCTTCGAATACTTCACTCCGATCCGCGATTCGGCGAAAAAGCACGGCATAGCGATAACGCAGATGCACGGGCCTTTCCCGCTCTGGGTCGACGGACGCGACGGGGACATGAATCCCTTCTTGCTCGAGGCGACGAAGAAAGCTATCGCCGTCGCTGACTTTCTCGACTGCCGGAATATTGTCGTGCATCCCATAAACGCTCAGTATATTTATTCAAAGGAGAAGGAAAGAGAGCTCAACTTCGCGCTCTACCGAGCCCTTATGCCGACCGCCAAGAAGTACGGTGTCAAAATATGCCTTGAAAACCTTTTTGCGGGTGTCAACGGAAGAAATGTCGAGGGCCCCTGCTCCGACGTTTCCGAAGCGTGCAGCTACATAGACGCCCTCAATGCCGAGGCGGGCGAGAAGGTATTCGGCTTCTGCCTTGATATAGGTCACTCAAACCTTTACGTCAGAAACCTCAAGGAATACATAATCGCTCTCGGAGACAGGCTCTCGATCCTGCATATACACGACAACGACGGCAACGGCGACCTGCACATGATCCCCTATTCGTATATCAGGGGCAAGGCGCCTACGATCGACTGGAACGGATTTATCGAAGGGCTCCGCGCGATAAACTACAAGGGAGACCTCTGCTTCGAGACCTTCCGCGCAATGATCATCTACCCCGCCGACACACATCCGCAGGTGCTTGACCTTATCCACGCGATAGGCGTACACTTTGTAAACGGACTGAAAGCCTGATGAGCTCCCTTGGGGATCTTAAGATAATATACGCCGACGGCTCTGTCGTTATAGCCGACAAGCCGTCGGGCGTCGATTCGGAAAAAGAGCTTCCGGCACTTGTGCTCGACGCCCTTGGCTCTTCGGAAATGGGAGGCGAGCTATATACGGTCCACAGGCTCGACAGAATGACGTCGGGCCTTATTGTGTTGGCACGGACAAAAAAAGCCGCCGCATCGCTCTCGGATGCCATAGCATCCGGAAGAGTCGAAAAGCGATATGTCGCGCTCGTCGGAGGCATACCCGACTCTCCCTCGGGAGAGATGGAGGACCTTCTGTTCTTTGACAGACAGAAGGGACGATCCTATCCCGTCAGCCGTAAAAGAAAGGGTGTCAAGGAGGCAAGGCTCGCCTACACGACTGTTTCATCGGATGCAAAAAAAGGAGAGAGCCTTGTCTCGGTTCGCCTTTATACCGGAAGAACGCATCAGATAAGGGTACAGTTCGCCTCACGCGGAATGCCTCTGTGTGGCGACGGTCGATACGGATCTCGCGAGCCGCCCGAACGCTTCTTTTTGCGCTCGGTAAGTCTTTCTTTCCCGCATCCCGATACGGGAAAGACTCTTGAATTTTCTCTCGAGTATCCGACAGAAATTAATTATTTTAATTGATTATTGAAAGGATTTTCTTATACCCATGTGGTTCATATTTGCCCTCATAACAACGCTGAGCTGGGGAGCTGCCGACCTTTTCTATAAGAAGGGTGCCGACGAAAACGATAAGTACAGTCACTTAAAGACCGCCATGATGGTCGGACTTGTGATGGGACTTCACGCTGTCTTCACGCTCATTTTCGGTAACATTAACTACGATCCGATAAACATTATCGTCTACTTTCCCGTCTCTCTGATGTATATTTCCTCAATGGTGATAGGTTACTTCGGACTGAAGTACCTTGAGCTCTCGATAGCCTCTCCGATACAGAACACCTCCGGCGCTCTCGCGGCGATATTCTGCCTTATCTTCCTCGGACAGGCAATAGACGCTCTGTCAATTGTCGGTGTCATCTGGATCTGCCTCGGAGTATTCATGCTCGGAGTGTTCGAAAAAGTGAAAGACGACGCATATTACCGCGAACACGACAAAAAATACAAAATAGGTTTCGTAGCATTCCTTATGCCGATCCTATACTGCCTGATAGACGCTCTCGGGACATTCTTTGATGCATTCTATCTTGACGATGTTACATCGACACCGCTCAGAAACGTCACCGAGGAAACGCTTGACAGCGTAGCGAATGTCTCATACGAGCTGACATTCTTTATCAGCGCGATAATAATCCTTATCGTGATGCTGATAAAAAAGCAGAAGCTATTCTCGAACTTCCAGGGCGCAAGGCTCGGCGCGGCTGCTCTCGAAACCGCGGGACAGTTCACCTATGTTAAGGCCATGTCGGGACACGGCTCGGTCGCGGCTCCGATGATAGGCTCTTACTGCATAGTCTCTGTCCTCCTCTCAAGGATCTTCCTTAAGGAAAAGCTGTCCATGGCACAGTACTTTACGGTCGCTCTCGTCATAGGCGGCATCCTGTTCCTCGGAATATCCGAGGGCATATCGGCATCGGCGGAGGAAACCGAAACCCTCCTTGCCGGTGTAAAAACGCTGTTCCTCGGAAAAATCTGAGTTTATCTGACGGAGGTTCTTTCGTATGTATGAGGATATAAGAAAGCAGGCATCCGAGGCGGTGCGCGAGCTCTTCGAAACAGCCAAACCCGCCGACGGCGAGATCTTCGTCGTAGGATGCTCAAGCTCGGAGATAATCGGAGAACGGATAGGCCACGGCTCTGACGCGGAGGTCGCAAGAGCGGTCTTTGAGGAGCTTTATCAGATCGCAAAGTGGCGCGGCGTTTACCTTGCGGCGCAGTGCTGCGAACATCTCAACCGCGCGATAGTTATCGAGCGCTCCTGCATGGAAAAGTACGGGCTTGAGCAGGTCTGCGTAATGCCGCAGGTACATGCCGGCGGCTCGTTCGCGACGGCAGCGTATGAGCTTCTTCCTCGCGCCGTGGTGGTTGAAAGCGTGAAGGCTCACTGCGGAATGGACATAGGAGATACGCTTATCGGTATGCACTTAAAGAGAGTCGCCGTCCCGATAAGGATAAATGTCAAGCGCATAGGGGAGGCTAATGTAGTCTGCGCCGGGACACGACCGATGCTTATCGGCGGGGCACGTGCCTGCTACCCGAAGGACATCCGGTAAAACGGAAAAAATTTCATAAGAAAGCTCCCGGAAAAAGTATGTCCTTCGGGAGCTGTTCTTAAATTCGGCAGACTTTCCCGAAGCCGTTATACAGCTGCAGGGTGATCAGCCCAAGATCTTTTTTTCAAGCTCTTCTGCGGTATCGGCAAGGTCGTATGCTCCGTGTGAAAGCAGAAAATCCCTGTCGCGGAAGCCCCAAGTGACGCTGACGCAGTGCGTACCGGAATTCTCTGCCGTCATTATATCAACGTCCGAATCTCCGATATAGACCGTCTGCTCCGGGGCAACCGAAAGGCTCTTCATGACCTCGAGCAAAGAATCGGGGGCGGGCTTACGCCTTATTCCTTCCCTCTCGCCGACTGCAATATCAAAAAGTCCGTCAAAATATCTCCCGCAAAGCTCCTTCACGGCAAAATCCGCCTTATTTGACACGACCGCCGTCTTAACGCCCGCCGCGAGAAGGTCGCGAAGAAGCCCGTATATTCCGTCATATGCCCGCGTCGTATCGGCACAGTGAAGCGCGTAGTGACTCTTGAACGCCTCGAACACTCCGTCTGTCACCGACGCATCCGTCCCCTCGGGCACGGCGCGCTCGATAAGAAGTCTTATACCGTTCCCGACAAAGCGCCGCACCTCGTCGACGCTGCGCAAGGGAAGCCCGTATTCCTTAAGCGCGAAATTTGTCGACACGGCAAGGTCCCCGAGCGTATCGAGGACTGTACCGTCAAGATCGAACACCGCAAGACTGTATCTATGCTTCATAATGATGACCGTGGCTTTTGCTTCTGCAAAAGCTTCCTTTCATGGTAATTGTGTGGTCTTTAAAACTAAAATCGTTGTTGTCAAGCAACTTCGGCGGGCAGTGCCTGCAGCCAAACCTCGCGGGCAGGCAGTGCCTGCACCCCTTGCTCGCATTTTATTCACCGAAAAGTAAAGACTTCACCCGGAGATAATGTCGGAAGAAGGTAAACAAGCTTCATCTTTTCGCTCGTCTTGAAGTTTAGGTCAAGCCTTTTCAAAGGCTTGCGGTTTCCAAAGGCAGAGCCTT
>CALYSG010000106.1 GCA_945485605.1 uncultured Clostridia bacterium | reverse complement strand
ACTCATCCTCTGCATTTTTTATAACATCATCAAAAACGTCCTGCGTATCGGAAACGTCAGGCTCTTCGCTGACTCTCTTGGTTATGTGGATAAAACCGCGATGCTTTTTGCCGGTGTCCCTATCCTTTGCGACATCATCCGTATCGTCACCGTCAAATTCAAGCTGTTTACGGCGGTATTCGTCGGCTCTTTCGGCTTCAGCCTCGCGGCGGAGCCTGTCGGCCTCACGCCTGCGCTCTGCATTCAGCTTGTGCCGGGCCTTTATCATATTCGCAACATTGTTCGGAGTAAGTCCGCATAGGAATATTACCAACACAATCATGATGGGGATCAACAGTATTATTGATCCGACCGGTTTCAGTCCCAAATAGCACAACCAACCGAGCGAGCCGCCAATGACTCCTCCGCCCGCCGCAACATTAAGCCCGTGAAGGTTGAAAAGCTCGACGAAACCCGGGAAATCGTCCACACGGTTTATGCCGTCAAAAATCACCTCGAATAGCATCGAGCTGAGAAGTATCAGGCAACCCGACATTATAAGCGCACCGGTAAGGCTCAGATTTAGTTTCTTCGTTATCGGTATACGTCTGTCAACGAGCTTTTTCCAAAGTATCCCGAAATAGACCGCCGCCGGAACAAAGAGATACGCCCCGACACCGAACATTCCGGCAAGGAAGCGGTAGAGCCACTCGCCGACCTTGCCGAGAATATTTCTGTCTCCGGCAAGCCCAAAGGCATCACGCGTCAGAAAACACACAAGTAAAAACAGCGCAAATACGTACCACACATACGGCACTATCTGGTGAACGATCTTTTCCGACGGCGCAACGTAATGACTCTTCTTAGATGACGCAGGTGATTTCTTCTGAGACGAAGATCCTGATCTTCTTTGAGTTGCGGGCACGTTCCCTGACGTTCCCGAAGTTCCCTTGGCAGCGGGAAGGCTCTTTTTTCCCGAGCCCTTGCACGAAGAAGGCTTCTCTGTTATGTTCAGCTTTTTCTTCGGTGAATTCTGATTTTTCTCCGACATTATTCCCCTCATTCAGCCGCCGTGCGGCACGGTAAAACATTATTTTCACTCCGAGCCCCAAACTCAGAGTATATATAGTAAAAGTATATCATATCTTTCCTTTTTTTTCAATACATCGGTTCAATATTACATATTTTATTTTTTACGGCAAAGACTAATTGTATCCCGAAGGCAAAAGAGCACCGAAGGAGGAAAACAAATGGTTAATTCAAAAGCACCGGAGCACCTGAAAACGATACTGAAGCTCCTGCTTCTCGGGACGGCAGCGGGATTCGTTAACGGGCTTATCGGTTCGGGCGGAGGGATACTCGTGGTTTTCGGTCTGGCACCTCTTATAACCGATCCTGACGGCAAGCGTGATGTTTTCGTAAACGCCCTCGCCGTGATGCTCCCCATATCGCTCGTCTCGGCGATAAGCTATATCTCAACGGGTCGGACCGACCTTACGGGCTTCGGAGTCTATATTATCCCGGCGGCAATAGGAGGCGTAATCGGAGCATTTATTCTTGACAAAATAAATGTTCCCGTAATAAAGAAGCTGTTTACGGCACTCGTTATTTGGTCGGGCATATACCTTATGATCAGGAAATAAAAAATGCAAATATTAAATATTATCGCCGCCTTTATTATCGCCATTCTCTCGGGCATGGGAATCGGGAGCGGAGGACTCTTCACTATTTGGCTGACCGCAGTTGCGGGAACGACTCAGCTCGCCGCGCAGGGGCTAAATCTTCTCTTTTTTCTCTTTTCCGGCGGATCGTCGATGGCGGTACACATCGGAAAAAGAAAAATCTACTGGAAAGCAATACTGATCCTTACAGTTTCCGGCATCGTCGGAACGCTCGCGGGCAGCTTTGTCGCGGGTCTTCTCCCTGTTGGCGCGATAAGGACCATCTTCGGTGCTACGCTTATGATATCAGGAATAGCCTCACTCTTTTCGGGTAAAAAAAGAAGGGATCCAAACGAATCCCCTCAGATCAAATAGGCAATAATCCCGGAAAAGGTCTGCCTTTACTGTTTCTTTATCGTGCGGCGCAGTTTCACGCGGATCCTGCGAAGAGCATTGTTTATCGACTTGACATCGCGCCCGAGTGCCTCCGCTATCACGGAAGGAGACATCCCGGAAATATGAAGGTGCCAGACCATGTTTTCAAAATCGGACAGGCTTTCGCGTATCTTATCGTTAAGCTCTCCAACTCGTTCCCTCTCGATAAGATCTCCCGCCGGATCGTCGCGATCCTGCACCGTCCCCGCCTCGTCAAGAGTTGCGGTAAACGGCACGTGACGCTTCTGCATCCGAATATGCGAAATAAGCCCTCGCTCTACGCATATCTTTGCGTAATGCCCGAAATCCGTGTCGCTCCCGTCCGCATAGGCGAGAACAGCCTTATAGAAGGATATCGTAGCCTCCTGCCTCAAATCGTCCTCGTCAATCGGGATGAGCCCTCCCGAATACTTCTTTACCGATGCACTTATAAGAGGAGAATAAAGCTCAAGCAGACGTGAGAACGCCTTCTCGTCACCCTCCTTTGCCGAGGGCAGGAGTACTGAAAGCTCAGAATTGCCTGCCATAAAGGTATATCACCGCCTTTTCAGTCAAATAGATAGTTAACGTTTCCGGCAAGAAGCGCGACCATTCCGCGATAGACCGCCTCCGGGCGGTCGCGGAAATTGTCCTTCATCCGCTCGGCACGGTTCTCGCTGTCAACGGCGAGAGATGCAGACATTATTACCCTGCCCTTTTCCGTCATGGTAAAGGTCACGTCGTAGCTCCCGTCGGGTTGCCTTTCCGAATGACACGATGTCTCGATCCCACGGCGCCGGAAATCAAGATAGCGAAGCGCTCCGGCAAGGCTCTTGTCGAGTATCGAATCGAGGATATCACTCTTGAGCGCACCGGCGACGATCCTGCCCTTGTTCGTAACGGCAAATATGTCATTGCCCTCGGGATCCTTACCGACGTTTTCGATAAGCCCGTCGTGAAGCATCTCGTGAAACCCTTCGGCAAAATCAAGGTACATAACATAATCGGTCTGCATTACTATATCGTTAAGCGTCACGAAATCAAGCGGATAGTTGATGTTTTCCATAAGGTACAGGACAAAAATCTTGACGTTTTTCTTACTTCCGATAAGCGAACTCATAAATACCCCCCATTTTAAGGCTCTTATATTATTTTATCACCTTTCTCGATTTTTTTCAAGAGAAGAATCGCATTGTGTGAAAAATATAATATACTGTAATGCCGACTGCTTTTTGTCGGCAAAAGGAGGTATAGAGATGTCCTTCGGAAACGAATATCTTGAAGAAATATACCGTGAGACCGAAAAACGCGACAGATACCAAAAGGAATTTCTTCAGGCAGTGCACGAGGTCCTGTCCGGCATTGGCGTAGTGCTTGATTCTCACCCCGAATATATAAAAGCGGGGATCATCCCGCGGCTCATCGAGCCTGAGCGCGTTATAACATTCCGCGTGAGCTGGATCGACGACGGCGGAAAGGTGAGGGTCAACCGTGGCTTTCGCGTACAGTATAACTCGGCAATAGGTCCGTACAAGGGCGGACTTCGCTTTCATCCCGAAGTAGATCTCTCGGTCATGAAGTTTCTCGGCTTTGAGCAATGCTTCAAAAACGCCCTAACGGGTCTCGCAATAGGGGGAGGCAAGGGTGGCGCGGACTTCGATCCGAAAGGCAAGAGCGACGGCGAGATCATGCGCTTCTGCCAATCGTTCATGACCGAGCTTGAAAAGCATATCGGGCAGTTTACCGATATTCCCGCCGGCGATATCGGGGTTGGAGAGCGCGAGATCGGATATCTTTTCGGGCAGTTCAAGAGACTGCGTAACGAACATTCGGGTGCTCTCACCGGAAAAGGGATGTCATACGGAGGATCGGCGATAAGAACGCAGGCAACCGGCTACGGCGTCTGTTATTTCACCGAAAATATGCTTCGCAGCCGCGGGCTGTCGCTCGACGGAATGAGCGCCGTCGTCTCCGGCTCGGGAAATGTGGCGCTCCACTGCGCCGAGAAGGCGGTCGCCTTGGGTGCCAAGGTCGTCGCGATGAGTGATTCGTCCGGATATATTTACGTTCCGGGCGGCATTGACATCGGGCTTATGAAGCAAATAAAGGAAAAAGAACACGCGCGGATCTCCGAATACGCAAGATGCGCGGAAGGAGCAGCCTTCATATCCGATCGCCGCGGAATATGGAATGTAAAGTGCGACATAGCCTTCCCGTGTGCGACGCAGAACGAGCTTGACCGAGAGGCGGCAAATATACTTTCGGAAAACGGCGCAGTAGCGATCGCCGAGGGAGCAAATATGCCGAGCACGCCGGGAGCAATAGAGACATTTCGCAAGAGAAATATTCTTTTTGCTCCCGCGAAAGCGGCAAATGCGGGGGGCGTCGCCGCGAGCGGGTTTGAAATGGCACAGAACAGCGCAAGGCTCTCATGGGGAGCCGAGGAGGTCGACGAGCGCCTTCACGGCATTATGCGACAGATATATGAGAGCTGTTCCGCGGCGGCTGAGGAATATAATTACCCCGGAGATCTTGCCGTCGGAGCAAACATCGCGGGCTTTTCGCGCATAGCCGAGGCAATGCTCGCGCAGGGCGTGGCGTACTGAAAAAGTCATATTTTGAATCACAGATAAAAATACCGCCCCTTCATAGAGCGAAACATAGTACCAAAAATTCAAAAAGCCCTAACGGTCAAATGACCGTTAGGGCAAAACAAGAACAGCTTTTACTTATTCAAGATAGATTGACTTTTTTCATAAGATGTTGAATCAAACAGTACTTATTTTGAGATGGTTACAGATGTACCATCATATGCTGTTATAGCTTCAGCAGGTATGTTAGAGGCATTGCCTTTCACGAAATACACAGTTTCTGAAATATTTTCACCGTGACTCTTGAGAGAAACATTCGATACATTAAGTGCGCCGGTTACTGTAATAACTGCATCAGGTGTTGTTCTGCCAATTACATAAGCAACAAGATTAGTTGATGAATCGTTTGCAATGACATTTACATCATTTACTGTATTATTATTTCCGGTAAATGTAACGGTAGATATTTGACGTCCATTTGCTCTAAAATGGCCAACATATGCTGCCACTCCCTTAAGGCCCTCAACAGTGCAATTATTTACATTAGTATTTTCAAATGCTATTTGACAATCGTTTGCTTGCCCGACAAATACGGCTGATGCCTTAACAGTTTCGTTACCGAAGTAACTGTCTTTGATTGTTACGTTTTTAAACGTTATTTTAGACTGTGTTGCATAACCTATAAGCCCGGCACCATATGTTGCAAGCTGGTGTTCGGAGTTGTTAGTACTTTGAGTAAATCCGGTTGTATTCGCAATTCCGGATATTGTATGATTATTACCATTCAGTTCAAATTCTGCATCCATTAAGTTAATATTAAAGGAAGCACCACCGAAATCAATATTATCTGTTAAATTGATAATGATTTTGCCAACAAGATTCTTTGGGGAATCGTTAGGGTCAGTGGATGGTTTTGTTGTGAAATTACCACCTGCAATAACGCCAGTTTTTCCGTTTTGAATATCTTTTAAGTCACTTATAAGTTGAGCAAGCTGACCGCCATTCGCGATTTGAACTGTTGTCACACCATCGCTTGTCGTAGGAGTTTCATAATCTTGTTTTGCTATTTCGCAGTTAAGCGAGAACCATTGCCCTTGTTTAACGAAATCTTCGGGATAAATTATATCGTATGATTTGGTAGTATTATTAAAAGAGGTATATACAACTCTGTTTGCGCCACTGTCCCAAAAATAATAGCAACC
>CALYSG010000105.1 GCA_945485605.1 uncultured Clostridia bacterium | reverse complement strand
ACTGACACATAGGTTCAGGAGCGTCATACTTCCGATAGAGAGGTCGGCGGCATCAAGCACCGCGTCCGCCGATGCGACCGATCCTATGACAGTCACGGCGGCGAAGGCGGCGAGAAATATAAAGCGGAACTTACTCTTGCCGTTGCCGTGACAGAAGTACCTTACACATTCACAGCCGTAGTGCGCACGGCAGATGACGGTTGCAAGCCCGAACACGGCGACCGAGACGGTGAGAAGGTATTCAGACCACTTCCCGAGAGATACCGAGAAGGACTTCACGGCGAGCATAATGCCGGTCGCTCCGGCAACACCGGGTTCGTCCGAATTTACGATTATCACGAGAGCTGTGAGGGTACATAGAACCATCGTATCGGCGAAGACCTCGAAGATCCCGAGAAAGCCTTGCCTTACCGGGTCATCGGTGTCGGCGGCGGCGTGCGCGGTCGGGGAACTTCCGCAGCCCGCCTCATTTGAGAGAAGACCTCGGATCGTCCCGAACCTCAGTGCACGCGATGTGAGAAAGCCGAATATTCCTCCCGCGGCACTTTCGGGACTGAAGGCACCCGAAAATATCGCCGAGAAAGCATAAGGTATCCTGTCTGCTCTCATGATAAGCACCGCGACAGAGAGGACCGTATATATTCCCGAAAGGAGAGGGACGAGCAATGTCGTCAGACCGGCTACGTTTTCCGTCCCCTTCGCCGCAGGTATGAAGGCTATCAAAGCCGCCGCTATGCCGACGCTGAGTGCGGGAATCCCCACGATGCTTTCCGCCGTCCGTGCCGCCGCGTTTATCTGCACGGCGCAACCCGTCGTGAATCCGTCAAAAAGAAACAGGAGGGAAAAGACAAACGCGACAAAGCTCCCCGCACGGTCATGCCCGAGCGAGGCGAAAATGTCCCTTATGTAATATACCGCACCGCCGAAGAAACCTCCGTGCCGGTCACTGCGTCTGTGGCTTACGGCAAGTACCGTTTCGGTGTATTTCAGAGCCATGGCGCAGAGAGAGCTTGCCCACATCCAGAAGACAGCTCCGTAGCCTCCCGCGCTGATGGCGCCCGCGACTCCTACGATGTTGCCGACTCCGAGCGTCCCGGCAAGTGCCATCATGACCGCCGCGAAAGGTGAGACCTTGCCCTTTTTCTTTTTCCGGTTTTTCTTTTCGAGAGCTCCCGCGGCGAGCTTAAATATATTAAGCCTTGCGGAGAAATATATTCCCATTATGATAAGCAGTATCGGCGCGACTCTGCCGACGGCGGAACTGAAAATTGAAATTATCACGTCTGCCTCCGAAGCGAGAATGTTAATTAAATGTTAATTATGGCAAAAACCCTTGAAATTTGTGCGGAATGTTGTATAATAAGCATTGTTGGTTGGCACTCAATCAAATTGAGTGCTAATCCGACAAAATATGAGCGTAAAAAATAATGCGTATTTCGCATATATAAAAAGGAGGAGTTTTTATGACGATCAAACCTTTGGCAGACAGAGTGGTTGTCAAATTGATGGAGGCGGAGGAGAAGACCAAGACGGGTATCATCCTTACTGCATCCGCACAGGAAAAGCCTCAGGTGGCGGAGGTCATCGCGGTGGGTCCCGGCGGTCTTGTCGACGGCAAGGAAGTTACTATGACGGTCAAGGTCGGAGATAAGGTCATCACGAGTAAATATGCGGGAACCGAAGTAAAGTGCGACGGCGTCGAATACAATATCGTGCGCCAGAGCGACATACTTGCGGTCGTTGAATAATTTTGGGAGGTAACTTAATTATGGCAAAGAAAATTCTTTACGGCACAGAGGCAAGAAATGCTCTGATGTCGGGTGTTGATAAGCTTGCCGATACGGTCAAGATCACCCTTGGCCCTAAGGGCAGAAACGTTGTGCTTGACAAGAAGTACGGCTCTCCGCTGATCACGAACGACGGCGTTACAATCGCGAAGGAGATCGAGCTTGAGGACGAGGCAGAGAACATGGGTGCTCAGCTCGTCAAAGAGGTAGCAACGAAGACCAACGATGCGGCAGGCGACGGCACGACCACCGCAACCCTGCTTGCACAGGCTTTTGTCCGCGAGGGTATGAAGAATGTTACCGCGGGTGCTAACCCGATGGTGCTTCGCAAGGGCATGAAGAAGGCTGTCGACCGCGCGGTCGAATGCCTCGTCGCAAACTCGAAGCCGGTCGAGGGCTCGGCTGACATAGCGAGAGTCGGTACCATATCGGCTTCCGACGAGGTTATAGGTCAGCTCATCGCCGATGCCATGGAGAAGGTAACGAACGACGGCGTTATCACGGTCGAAGAGTCGAAGTCGGCTGACACCTACTCCGAGGTCGTCGAGGGTATGCAGTTCGATCGCGGATACCTCTCGCCCTACATGGCAACCGATATGGATAAGATGGAAGCGATCCTTGACGAGCCGCTCATTCTTATCACCGATAAGAAGATCTCGAATATTCAGGAGATCCTCCCGCTGCTCGAGAAGATCGTTCAGCAGGGCAGAAAGCTCCTCATCATCGCAGAGGATGTCGAGGGCGAGGCTCTCACGACTCTCGTACTCAACAAGCTCCGCGGTACCTTCGTGTGCGTAGCCGTCAAAGCTCCCGGATTTGGCGACCGCCGCAAGGAAATGCTCCGCGATATCGCCGTTCTGACCGGAGGTCAGGTAATCTCGAGCGAGCTCGGCTTTGAACTTAAGGACACGACTGTCGATCAGCTCGGCAGAGCAAGACAGGTCAAGGTCAACAAGGAGAACACGATCATCGTCGACGGTCAGGGCGACAAGGAAGAGATCAGATCCCGTGTGAACCAGATCAAATCGGCTATCGCCACCACGACCTCCGATTTCGACCGTGAGAAGCTTCAGGAAAGACTTGCAAAGCTCGCGGGCGGTGTTGCCGTTATCAAGGTCGGTGCCGCGACCGAGGTCGAAATGAAGGAGAAGAAGCTCCGCATCGAGGACGCGCTCAACGCGACGAAGGCAGCTGTTGCCGAGGGCATCCTTCCCGGCGGCGGAACGGCTTATATGAATGTCATTCCCGAGGTCGCCAAACTCGTTAACACCGTTGAGGGCGACGAGCGCACGGGTGTGAAGATCATACTGAAGGGCCTTGAGGCTCCGCTCTACCAGATCGCCGCTAACGCCGGTGTTGACGGTTCTGTCGTAGTCGACAAGATCAAGAACTCGAAGAAGAAGGGTTGGGGCTACGACGCATATACCGAGACCTATTGCGATATGGTATCCTCGGGCATCGTCGATCCGACGAGAGTCGCACGTTCGGCTCTCCAGAACGCCGCGTCGATCGCCGCGACGATCCTTACCACCGAATCTGTCGTTGCCGACATAAAGGAACCCGCTCCTGCGGCTCCCGCTGCCGGTGCCGGCATGGACGGAATGTATTGAGCTGAAACTTAATAAGTATTGGGGCTGTAAAAACTTTTTTACAGCCCCTTTCATTTATTTACTTTTGCATGGCAAAGTAAATGATTTTGTCTTATCCTAAATTATTTACTCATTCTGAGAAGAGCCGATACTATCTTTGCCGCGTCTGCGCGCGTAAGATGGCTTGCGGCATTGATATTGCCGCCCTCGTCGCTCATCATCCCGAGCATAGAGAGATTTGAGAGCGATGCGGCGACATCTTCGGGGATGCTGTCGGCGTCAAGAAAGACTGGCTTTGCCGATATACCTTTAAGCAATTCCGTGCCGCCTACGAGTATGTCTGTTATCGCGGCAGCCTCGGCGCGTGTTATCTTATCTTCGGGTCGGAAGTAGAGGCAACCGTTTGCGTCGGCGTCGATTTTTACATATCCGAGCTGTTTTGCGGCGGCGATGTAGTTCTTATACTGTGAGTCTATCTTCGCGTCGTCGGTGAAGCCCGTCGTCGTGACATCGGGAAGCTGGGATATACCCGCCGCCTTCATTGCGCAGAAGACGAATTCCTGACGTGTCATTCCGGCATCGGGGTTGAAGCAAAGCAGACCGTTTTCGCCCTTTTCGGCGCTCATTATGCCCTTGTCAACGGCACAGAGCGCTTCGTTCAGCGACTTATTGCCCGCCATATCCGAGAAGAATGTGTCGGAGGAGAGCCTCTCGACATTGAGAACGACGGTTGCCGCCGCCGCGTAGTTCCCGTATTTGTCTCGGACGGTGTATTCGAAGCTGTCTTTGCCGGAGTATTTTCCGACGGGAAGGTATGTGTATTCTCCCTGCCTCATATCGTTCAGCACGAGCATACCGTGCGAGGGATAGCGGACGATCTCAAAACGCAGCTCGTCGCCCTCGGGATCGGTCGCGGCGAGCTTGCCGGTCAGGGGAGTGTCAGTGTGAGCCGAAACATCGAGCGAGGCGCTCGCGGCAGGTGCGGCTACCGGGGTCTCGTTGACCGAGGTCAGCATGAATACCTCGCAGTCAAGCCTGAAGCCCATGTCGCCGGGAATGAAGCCGAAGGACGCCGCACAGGCAACGTCTGCGGCGGGAGAGAAGACTACAAGGTCAAGGTTATCTTCGGTGATCTTTTGCCCGATTGTAATTGCCGTCGTGCCGAGCAGGAGTCTGCCGGATTCAGCCTTCGGCAGGGAAGTGACTGTTATAGAGCCGACTTCGCTGACATTGAGTGCGCGGCGAAAGTCGTCACGCGAGAACACGAGCTTCTCCCCGACGAGTCCGGCTTTTGCCATTTCGAAGTCCTTTGCGATGATGCCGAGAGCCGTTGATAAAGGCTTGGTGGCGCTTTCGTAGCCGTCTGCGGGGGCGACGGTTTTTTTGTCATTTTCGGGGAGAGAGGTAGCGGAGGGACCCTGTTCTGTTGTACCGCTGTCTGCTTTTACGGAAGTATCGGCGGCGGTCGGGGCGTCGGCGGCAAATGCACCGAGGGTCATAGCCGAGGCTGCAATAAGTGCGATCAGAATAAAAAATACCCGTTTCATTGTATTATCCTTTCATGGTTTCCGCGATGCGGTTATTTCAGATTAACTATATTCGTGAAAACGCCGGAATATAACGGAAGGCGAAGCGAAAGCCTTTAATTTGAATTTCGGGAGACAAAAAAGTTTTTTTAAAAAATTCTCAAAAGGGCTTGCAATTTAAGAGAAAGTGTGGTATAATACCAACCGTTGGTCACGGAGGCATAGCTCAGTTGGTTAGAGCGCATGCTTGACATGCATGAGGTCATTGGTTCAACTCCAATTGTCTCCACCAGGAAAATCCCACCTGATTGCAGGTGGGATTTTTTCAGTCATATTCGCTTACCGCGAGTGAAACGAGCAATGTCATAGCGAGATCGCGGGAATATCACTTTGCAGAGAAAAATATCATTTTTTGTGTCGACCTCAAAAAAGCACCCTTTTGATATGCACCCCAAAAGTTAGACACTTTTGGAGGTGCATATTTTTTATGGGCAAAACAGGAAGAAAAAACAAAAACTACTCGCCAGAATTCAAAATTGGTGTTATAATGGATATGCGAGAACACCGATTAGGATATTGTGAGACAGTGCGGAAGTATGGCTTAGGACCGGTAGAGACTGGTGGGGCAAGAGCAATGCTACAAAGGTGGGAACGCATATTCTTGGAAGAAGGAGCCGAAGGTCTGATGAAAGAACGCAGAGGCAAATCTAATACAAGTTGTAAACGTGGTCGCCCACCCAAGCTTGACAAAAAGGTTGAAGAAGATCTTATTGCCGAGAACCAAAGACTCAGAATGGAGATAGAATACTTGAAAAAACTGAGTGCCTTAGTTCTTGCGGACGAGCAAAAGAACGGGAAAAGGCGTTCATAATTGCTGAACTAAGGCATAAGTATCCGCTTAAAGATTTGTTAGAGCTTTCCGGGATAGCAAGAAGCACGTACTATTACTATCTGAAACAGAAGGATAAAGACAAATATGA
>CALYSG010000104.1 GCA_945485605.1 uncultured Clostridia bacterium | reverse complement strand
CTGACGGCACAATATTTCTCCGCCAAGGCGGCGTGCGGCTTTGCCGGTGACATAAGGTCGGTACTTTTCGCAAGGATACAGAGCCTGTCCTTTTCACAACTCGACCGCGCCGGAACGGGAACACTCATAACGCGCATGACAAGCGATGTAAATCAGGTGCAGACCGGAGTGAATCTTACGCTGAGACTGCTCCTGCGCTCACCGTTCGTCGTGCTCGGAGCACTTATCGGTGCGCTGATAGTAGGTTCGACGGCACCCTCGGCGACGCTTGCCTTCATAATAGTCATTCCCGTGCTCGCGATCGTGGTAATGATAATACTGCTTGCCGGCATTCCGCTTTACCGAAAGGCGCAGGGCGGACTTGACGGTGTGACCGGGCTTCTCCGTTCCGATCTTGAGGGTGAGAGAGTCATACGCGCCTTCAGACTTGAAGACAGTCGCAATGCCGAATTCGACAGACGAAACAGAAATCTCAACCGTTTCCAGCTTCTTGCGGGAAGGATCTCGGGGATTTTGAATCCTTTGACATATGTCATCGTGAACCTTGCCGTTATACTTATGCTGAATAACGGCAGTCATGCAGTCAATGACGGACTTCTTACGAACGGAAAACTTATAGCGCTTTACAATTATCTTACGCAGATACTTGTCGAGCTGATCAAATTTGCCAACCTTGTTATAACTATAACGCGTTCGCTTGCCTGCGCCGACCGTATTTCGGCGGTGATAGGTGAGGAGCCCGGTATGCCTATGTCAAAAGAGAGCGCAACTCCGATTGAGGGAGCGCCTGCTGTCGTATTCCGCAATGTGTCCTTTGAATATCCGGGTGCCTCCGGAAAAGTGCTTGAAAACATTGACCTTACCGTCAAAAAGGGTGAAAAGATAGGTATTATCGGCGGTACGGGTTCCGGAAAATCCTCGCTCGTAGGTCTTATCCCGAGGTTTTACGATGTCAGCAACGGCTCGGTCGAGGTCGGCGGGAGAGATGTCAGAGAGTACGATCCCGATGAGCTTCGCCGTCATATAGGATATGTCGCACAGCACGCCACTCTGTTCCGGGGAAGTATAAGGGACAATATAAGGTGGGGAGATCCCTGCGCGACCGACGAGGAGATCACGGCGGCACTCAAGGAGGCTCAGATAGGGAATATTGTCGAAGAAAAAAAGGGCGGACTGTCCTATATGATAGAGCAAGGGGGAAGAAATCTATCGGGCGGTCAGCGTCAGAGGCTTAATGTGGCGCGCGCACTTGTCAGAAAGCCCGATATCCTTGTCCTCGATGACAGCTCTTCGGCACTTGACCGAGCGACTGAGGCATCGCTGAGACGGGCAATAAGGGAGCTTGACTACGATCCCGCGGTCTTTATTGTGTCGCAGAGGGTGGAGAGCGTTGCGGGATGCGACAGAATAGTCGTTCTTGACGGCGGACGAGCAGTCGGTATAGGAAAGCACGATGAGCTTTACCGTGGCTGTGAGGTATACCGTGAGATCTGTGATTCCCAGAAGGGAGGCGAATCGCTGTGAGCAAGAAGATCGGTAAAAACAGCATAAAGGCTCTCGGCAGAGTGCTTTCGGTTATAAAGAAGAGAGGTTTCCTCGTCTTCGGAACTCTCATTTGTGCGGCGATTTACGTTGTGGCGTCACTCTTGATACCCGTTTTCGTCGGAGAGGTCATCGACCTTGCGGTCGAATTCGGGAAGGTGGATTTTACAGCTGTCGGCATCTGCCTTACAAAGATCGCAGTCGCTGCGGGCATTGCGGGCCTTGCACAGTATGTTATGAACCTTTTCAATAACAGGATAACCTACGGCACTGTCGCCGATATGCGCAGAATGGCGTTTGAGAAGATCCAGAGACTGCCGTTTTCATACCTCGACCGTATTCCTTCCGGTGACATAGTCAGCCGTGTTACCTCTGACGCGGAGCAGGTCGGCGACGGACTGCTTACCGGATTCACGCAGTTTTTCACGGGTGTAATTACGATAATCGGAACGCTCGTGCTCATGTTCCGGTCGTCGCCGTGGATAGCCCTTGCCGTTGTCGTTGTGACGCCTCTTTCGCTCGTGGCGGCACGGCTCGTGTCAAAGAAATCCTACGGCTTCTTTCGCGAGCAGGCGGAGGTCAGGGGAGAGCAGACTGCCTTCACAAACGAAATGATATCGGGACAGAAGACCGTGCAGACTTACTCTCGTCGCGAAAAAACACAGGCAGAATTCGATGAGATAAACGGAAGGCTCAAGCGTGTTTCGCTTAAGGCTATCTTCTGGTCGTCGCTGACGAATCCGGTAACGCGTTTCGTCAACAGTATAGTTTACGCCGTCGTTGCGGCAGTCGGTGCGATCACCGCGATATCGAATCCCACGTTTACTGCCGGTATGCTGACGAGAATGCTTTCGTATGCCAATCAGTACACGAAGCCTTTCAATGAGATATCCGGTGTAATAACCGAGCTTCAGGGCGCTATGGCAGCTGCCGAGAGGATATTCGGTATAATAGATGCCGAGCCCGAGATCTCCGAGGCTCCGGAGATACTTGAGACCCCGGATGGAGAGGTCAGGCTCGACCACGTTTGTTTCTCTTATGTAAAGGACAAAAAGCTGATAGAGGACCTTGATCTTGAGGTAAGGCCGGGCATGAAGGTCGCGATAGTAGGCCCGACAGGATGCGGTAAGACGACACTTATAAACCTTCTGATGCGATTCTACGATACCGATTCGGGAACGATCTCGGTAGATTCGCACCCAATTAAGGATGTTACCCGACATTCGCTTCGCGCGGCATACGGAATGGTGCTGCAGGAAACATGGCTTATGCCCGGGACCGTTCGTGAGAACATCGCGATGGGCAAGCCCGACGCGACCGATGATGAGATCCGTGCCGCCGCCGTAAAAGCACGTGCGGATAAGTTTATAGAGAGGCTTCCCGACGGCTACGATACGCAGGTAGGCATTGCCGGAATGCTTTCCGAGGGAGAGCGACAGCTTCTCTGCATAGCCCGAGTGATGCTTACCGAGCCGCCGATGCTGATACTTGACGAGGCGACCTCATCGATCGATACGCGTACCGAGGCAAAGATCAAGCAATGCTTCGATCAGATGACGAAGGGACATACGAGCTTTGTCGTCGCACACAGACTTTCGACGATCCTTGATGCCGACCTGATCCTCGTTATGAAGGATGGCAAGGTCATCGAGCGGGGAACTCACGAAGAGCTTTTAGCGGCGGGAGGCTTCTACTCGGTACTTTGGAACAGCGGCAGAGCGGTATCAGCCTAACAGCTCTGAAATAAAATTATCGGTATATTCTTCTTTTGCGGCGAAGTCCATGGCTTCGCCGTAAATTTTTTCAAGGGCAAAGTGATAGACCGATGCCGCTTTGAGTGAGGCGAGCGCTCCGTCGGTAAGTCCGCGGCGGAATGCGTCTGCGAGCCTGTATTCGTTGCGGCAAAGGCGGCAGGAGGGAAGGTCGGCGAACCTTCGCATATTGATCTTTTTATCACCTTCTCCGCCGATCCCGAATGCAATACCGCTGTCGTCAAAGAAAACGGCGTCTGCTTTTTTTATGTCAAGCGGATCGACGGCGACTGTTACGCGCAGCTTTTTCTTTTCGGCTTCTTTTATAAGAGCCGAGATAAAAAGGTGTGCAGTTCCGTGAAAATCTATGATAGGAGTATAGCGTTCCGCTATCCGTTCGAATGTGTCGAGCCTTACATCTCCGTTCATTCCGATCGAACGAAGGGCGACGCGTGTAGTCTCAAATCCTTCTCCGCACGGAATCGAAGACAGCGCACGGCGCGCGGCAGAGTTCAGCTTATCCTTAAGGACGAAGCTCGCCGATACCGAATCCGCGACCGCAGATGCATCTGCGGCGGCTGAAAGATATCCGTATGCTCTGCCGAAGCAGAGTGCTTTTTTTCGGTTCAGCTCAGTGATCCTTTTTCGTTGACCGATAAGTGCGGCTACATCCCAGAACGCGCCGAGGTCGATTATGTTGTCCCTCACTCCCGGGAGTGCTGTTTCGACCGAATGAGGTGCCGTGCCGTCAAGGAAAAGTGTTTTGCCGTCAATCATTATTGCGTCGAGTGAAGAGCTGTCGGACGAACAGTAGTAATAATCGACAGTGTGAAGCTTTTTATTCGCGGCACTCGCTACCTCGTGAAGGAAGCGGCTCTTTCCCGTGCCGGGACCTCCTTTTATGATGAAGACTCTCTCGGCTTTTCCGATAAGTCCGTCGTAGAAGCTGACAAAGCCGTTCCCGCTGTTCGCGGCACAGAAATAGCTTCTTAAAAAATCATTCCCGCTCATATATTACCTCCGGAAGCATTTTCTCTTCCAGTATATGAACGGGAATCTGTTTTGTTATTCAGTTAATGTTCAGCTTTCGAACTTGATGTCGGCAAATACCGGGCAGTGATCTGAGCCCTTGAGGTCGTCACCCGTATTGCAGATCTTATGCACGCGGAACGTCACTTTGTCGTTTCCGAAAACGTGGTCTATCGAATTTCCGGTTGCCGGTGCCACACCTACGGCGTGTGTCGTTTTTGTGCCGGTGTCGTGTGATTCGGTCGCGGAGAATTCGGCGTCCTTCATTCCGTAGTTAATGGCAGCCTTGTATGCGTCGGAGTCCTTTGTGAAGTTGAAATCTCCGGTCCAAAGGCATGGAATATCGGGGTACTTTTCAAGTATCGCCTTCATGCGGTCGTTCATCTGACGTATATTGTCGACTCTCCATAGGAGTGCCTCGCTCTTCATCTGCGCGTGGGTCTTACCTTCGGGAAGCTTGTAGGTGTCTACCCAGAGCGCGCCGTGCATATTGACGACGGCGAACTTCTTTCCGGTTGAAATCTCCTCAAAGACTGCCCATCCGATCGATTTCGTGTTTGTCTTCGTATAGCGCTGGTCGAGCCATTCCTGACCGGATTCCACTAAATTGTAAAGGTCCGTGCGATAGATTATCGGTGTGTACACCTTTGTACTCGTTCCGCTGTGCGTGTTATGCGCCGATTTGTATCCGTCGAGCTTTGATATGATCTTGCTATAGCAGTTATCGTTACATTCCTGGAACGAGACGATGCCCGGATTGTAAGTCAAAATTGACTTTATGATGTATGGATATCTCGTGTCGGGAGATTCACTCGACCCGAGTATGTTAAATGTCATTATTCTGAGCGTCGCGTCGGTGTCGCCGAGATTCTGAACTTTCGATTTTTCCTTATGAAATGTTCCGGGGGTGAGCTTAAGGTTGCCGTTTTCACTCTTTCTGAGATAATCTTTTATGAAGAGCGAGATGGCGAGGGTCGAAAGGTATTCGTTTTTGCCTACAAGGACGATCTTCGTATCGGTGACGCTGACGGCGTATTCGCCTTCGTCCAGCTTATCGAGAACGTCCTTTGTTTCCTGACGGTTGGTCGCGCCGAGAAGGATCTCCTTTGCGTCGCTCTTATAAACTTCATCCTTGCCGAGATCCTGGACCCAGTCGTCCGAGGGCAAAAGACTTTTTTTAACATCTACACCGCATATTTCTCCGAACATGTTACGTAGTGTAACAAGTGAGTTAGTAAGAAGATCGGAGCATCTTTGCGGTTTAATGACAGTGTATTCGGTTTTTCCGTTTTCAACTACGGTTATCTGTCCGTCCGGGATCTCCGGATCGGTGTCGGATGAGCTGCCGGATCCGGAACCGTTCTGAGAGTTGTTTGCATCGGGAAGATCAGGTGTGACACAGGCTGACAAAAGAAGCACGATAGACAGCAAAAGCGATATTGTCGCAAGCAGTTTTTTCATGTGAGTGAGTCTCCTTTTTGGTTTACATTATATTTTAGCTTTTTCCGGAGGAAAAGTCAACCGACACGGAATATATTCGTCGCTTAGGACAAACAGTCTGCACCGATGTTGTGCATAATAACAAAAAGCTGTAACGTCTCTCCGTAAAAAAGCATAAAATACGAGTGGACGATTTGTGGAATTTATTTTCCTTAAAAGGTTTCTTTTTTTGTCACTTTATGA